>DAIAMA010000148.1 GCA_027438535.1 bacterium | reverse complement strand
AAGCATCGCCAGCCCGATGCGCCCTCGGCCGAGGAGCTGGCCAAGGAATTCTCCGGCAAGGCGTTGGCGGATGTCACCGACCTCAAGAATAAAACCAAGGTGCTGGTAAAAGCCGGCGAGCAGTTGAACGGCTTCGCGGAACTGCGCGACGACGGTTCCACTTCGTGTGGCTGTTGGATCTTCTCGGGCGCCTGGTCGGAGAAGGGCAACTTGATGGCCCGGCGCGATAATTCCGATCCCTACGGCATCGGGCAGACCCTCAACTGGGCCTACGCCTGGCCGCTCAACCGGCGCATCCTGTATAACCGTGCTTCGTGCGACGTCGCCGGCAAGCCCTGGGATCCCAAGCGCATGGTGATCGCTTGGGACGCGGCTAGCGGCAAGTGGGCCGGCGCCGATATTCCCGACTTCAAGCCGGATTCCGCGCCAGATGAAGGCATGAGTCCCTTCATCATGAATCCGGAAGGCGTGGCACGCTTCTTCGCCATCGACAAGATGGCGGAAGGACCCTTCCCCGTGCACTACGAACCGTTCGAATCGCCGCTGGCCGTCAACCCGCTGTATCCGAACAATCCCAAAGCGCGAGCCAATCCGGCGGCGCGGGTATTCAAGGAGGATTGGGCAAGCTTCGGCAAGCCCGACAAGTTTCCCTATGTGGGGACTACCTACCGGCTCACCGAGCACTTCCACTTCTGGACTAAGCACGTGAAGTTGAACGCCATCACCCAGCCCGAGCAGTTCGTGGAAATCGGCGAGGATTTGGCGCAAGTGAAAGGCATCAAGGCCGGCGACCACGTGCGGGTGAAATCCAATCGCGGCTTCGTCATCGCCATCGCGGTCGTGACCAAGCGCCTGCGCACCCTGGATGTCGAGGGCAAGAAGGTGCATACCGTGGGCGTGCCGATTCACTGGGGCTTCATGGGCGTGGCCAAGAACGGCTACCTCACCAACGCGCTGACGCCTTTCGTGGGCGACGCGAACACCCAGACGCCGGAGTTCAAGGCGTTCCTCGTGAACATTGAGAAGGTATAAGGGGGTAAGCCATGGCATTGCAATCACTCGATATCAAGGCCCGTTCCGCCACCACTACGCCTTCTCCCTCCGTGCGCGAGACGCTGAAGGTAGCAAAGCTGATCGACATCTCCACATGCATCGGCTGCAAAGCCTGCCAAGTGGCGTGCATGGAGTGGAACGACGTGCGCGATAAGATCGGCACCAACGTTGGCGTTTACGACAATCCGCCCGACCTCACGGAAGATTCGTGGACGGTGATGCGCTTTTCCGAAGTCGAAGTGCAGGCCGGTAAGCTGGAATGGCTGATCCGTAAGGACGGCTGCATGCACTGCGCGGAGCCGGGCTGTCTCAAGGCATGCCCCTCTCCCGGCGCCATCGTGCAGTACAGCAACGGTATCGTGGATTTCCACGAGGAGCACTGCATCGGCTGCGGCTACTGCATTACCGGCTGCCCCTTCAATATTCCCCGCATTTCGAAAAAGGACGGCAAAGCCTACAAGTGCAGCTTATGCTCGGACCGGGTAGCGGTCGGCTTGGAACCGGCGTGCGTGAAAACCTGCCCCACGGGCGCGATCGTTTTCGGCTCCAAGGACGATATGATTCGCCACGCCGATCTGCGCATCATCGACTTGAAACAGCGCGGCTACAGCAATGCCGGACTGTACGATCCGCCGGGCGTGGGCGGCACGCATGTGATGTATGTCTTACAGCACGCGGACATGCCGGAAATTTATCACGGCTTGCCCAAGAATCCCACTATCAACCCGATGGTCTCGCTTTGGAAAGGCATCGCGAAACCGCTGATGAGCTGGGGCTTGGGCTTAGTGGCGCTTGCGGGCTTCTTCCACTATGTCACGGTGGGACCGAATGAAGTAAAAGAAGAGGAGGAAACATGATGCGCACCGACTCTGCGTTGATTCAACGCTATACCTGCTCTGACCGTGTTAATCACTGGGTGGTTGCAATCACTTTCATTTTGGCCGCCTTGAGCGGACTGGCCTTATTCGATCCGATATTCTTTTGGCTCACCAATCTGTTCGGCGGCGGACCCTGGACGCGGATTGTGCATCCCTATATCGGGCTGCTCATGTTTATTCTCTTCATTGGCATGGCGCTACGATTTTGGTCCAGTAACCACCTTACTGCCGCGGATCGGCAATGGATGAAACAGTGGCGCGACGTCATTGGCAAACATGAGGAAAATCTACCGCAAGTCGGCAAATACAACGCCGGGCAGAAATATGTGTTTTGGATCCTAGTGATTACCCTCCCCCTCTTGTTGCTCACCGGCCTCATCATGTGGCAGCCCTGGTTCGCACCCTATTTTTCGATCGGCTTGCTGCGCCTCGCGACGGTAGTCCATGCCCTCGCCGCGTTCTGCGTGATCGCCTTGATCATGGTGCATATTTATGCCGCGATCTGGGTAAAAGGTTCGGTGCGCGCCATGACGCGCGGCACGGTCACCGCCGCCTGGGCCAAGCAACATCATGCCGCGTGGCATAATGAAATTTCCAAGGGAGCCAAGTAGTGAGCGCAACCATCCTGCAACCGGGACAAATCGAAGCACCGGCAGGCAGCATTCCGTTCCTTCGCCTGCCCGAGCGGGATGAGATATTTCGCGAGCGCGCCGCGCGTTTGCGGCAACTTGCCCCAGGCCACGCACTGCAAGACTTTCTGCTGTTCATGGCGGCCATCGCCGATGCCCAGCAAGCGGCGTTGATGGCCTTTTCCTCCGTCCCATTACCCGACGAAATACGGCTAGCGCTTTGCCGCGAGCATGGCATGCCCCCGCTTTCCGCGCAAGGCTGGCAACGCGATCCCGCGTGGCACAATGCGCTGCGGAAAATCGCCGCGCAAGTGAAGGAAAATGCCACGCCCGCATCGCGGGAGGCCCTCTCGCGTCTGGAAGCAATGGATGGCGCTGCGCTGGAAAAACTGGCGGATGCCGTTCTCTCCGGCCAATATAGCGGCGCCGATTTGGCGGCGCTACCGTTTATCGCAGCCGCGCTGCAAGTTTACTGGACGCATATGACAACCACCCTCGGCGCCAAGGCATTCGATCGCATCGCCGTTGCGCAGGTGTGTCCCGCATGCGCCGCGCCACCTAGCGTAAGCGTCGTGCATATCGGTTCAAGCGAGGGCTTGCGCTATCTCAACTGTGCGCTATGCGGCACGCAATGGCACATGGTGCGCATTAAATGCAGCAATTGCGAATCCACCAAGGATATCGGCTATGACATGATCGAAGGCGCCTCCGGCGCGGTGAAAGCGGAAACTTGCGACGCATGTGCTTCCTATCTTAAGATCATGTACATGGATAAGGATCACCAAGTCGATCCGGTAGCGGACGATCTGGCGACTCTCACCCTCGATCTGATGATGGACGAACAAGGAAAACTGCGCAGCGGTCCGAACCTGTTTTTGATCACGGATTCGGACACGCCGACACCCTAGAACGTGTCCCCTAAACCTAGCGCAATCCGACAAGCCGCCACCTCCCGGCTGGCACGCATTCCCGCCGTTGAGCGGGTGCTCAAGCTGAGCGCTACCCAAGCCTGCATCGCGGAATACGGGCGCACGCCGGTATTGATGGCGGTACGTTCTACCTTGGCTGCTTTGCGCGATCAAGTAACGCAAGGCAACGACCTTCCACCCGGCACGTTTTCCGAACCCGCCATCGCGCTGCGCATACAAGCAGCCTTGGAGGCTGCCGCACGCCCCCAGCTTCGCCCCGTATTCAATCTGACGGGAACGATTCTGCATACCAACCTCGGGCGCGCATGCTTGCCGGAGACTGCCGTCAAAGCCGTCGTCGATGCCATGACCCAAGCATGCAATCTGGAATATGACCTCGGCAGCGGCGCGCGTGGCGACCGGGATGCGCTAGTCGAAACCTTGCTGTGCGAGCTCACCGGCGCCGAAGCCGCAACCGTCGTCAATAACAATGCAGCCGCGGTATTCCTTGCCCTCAATACTTTGGCTTACCGCAAGGAAGTCCTGGTTTCGCGCGGCGAGCTGGTGGAAATCGGCGCCTCTTTCCGCGTGCCGGACATCATGGCGCGCGCCGGCTGCCGTCTGCAAGAAGTCGGCGCGACCAATCGTAC
>DAIAMA010000147.1 GCA_027438535.1 bacterium | reverse complement strand
TGCGTGATGGCGTCGTGCGGCAATGATTCGGCCTGCAGCTCGCCGGCATAGTGCGGCTGCAAATAGCGGAACTCGCCGCCGAGCTGGAGACCGCGCTTACTCATGAAACGCGGCGTGATGGTCGCGTCGTAATTGGGCGCGATATTCCAGTAATAAGGCAGCGAGAATTCGGCGCCGCTGTTGCCGGTCGTGCCGAAGCTCGGCGTCAGCAGCCCCGACTTGCGTTGCCGGTGCAAGGGAAAGCTGATGTAGGGTGTATAGAGGATGGGGACGCCCTGGAATTGAATCCATGCGTTATAGCCGGTACCGGTATTGGTGGTGCGGTTAATCTCCATTTCCGAGGCGCGCAGCCACCAGGCCTCGTCACCGACTGCGCAGGTGGAGTAGCGCGCATCGCGCATGGCGTAGTCGTTTTCGCCCAGGAAGGTGAGTTTTTGCGCGTCGCCGTGCGCATGTTCGGCGGCGATCGCGTAAGCCGGCGTGTTCATATAGCCGGTTTTATCCGCCAGGTTTAGATGCAGGTCGGGGCCTTTCATGACACCCGCGTCCGCTTGCATGCGCACATGCCCCGCGGCATCCAAGACATCGTGTGCTTGGTCGTAGCGCAAGGTATCGGCATTCACGCGTAATCCGAGCTTGCGCAGTTCGACATCCTCGTCGGCTTGAATATAGTTGTCTTGCTGGCCTTGCATGCGATCGGCGCTGATGAAGACCGGTGTTTTTTCATTCGTTTGCGTGTCGTGCCGGGCTAGCGACAGCGCGGGTTGCAACTGCAGCGCGGTACCGTCTTGCTCCGGCGGCGGCGTTGGCGATTCGGGCATGGCGGCGGCCGGCGCAGGCGGCACTATCGGTGCGCCACGCGGCGCCGCTGCCGGGGATGGCGTGCTCGCGGCAGGGGGCGCGGATTGGGCGGGAGTTGGATGCGGTTCGGCTACCGCGGGTGGTGGAAGCGGCTTAAGAGGCGCGGGTTCTACTGGTACCTGTGGTGCAGCCGGTGCGCTGGGTATGGGAGCCGCTTGCGTTTGCCGGGGGCTCTCGGGCGGCGTACCCGGCGCTTCCGGTTCTAGCCCCGGTAAACCCAATAAGCGCGGATCCACTTTTAACGGCGGCAGATTCGTGCCGGCCCAAACCGGGTTCATCCCGAGCGCGCCCGCGAAGAGGGAAAGGAATAGCAGTGCGGAGAGGCGAGCCCGGGAATGCATTATGGTTTTGTTGTGCGGAAAGGGTGCTAAAATCGCATAAAAATGCAAATTTATCAATAAGGAAGCGAAATTTGGAGCGTCTTACGCAACTCCAAGACTGGTTGCACCAGGTATTGCCGGGCCAAACGTTTAGCCTTGCCCCGGCTTCCAGCGATGCGAGTTTCCGCCGTTATTTCCGGCTTAGCCTGAATACGCGTACCCTGATTGTAATGGATGCGCCCCCGGCGCATGAAAATTGCGCGCCGTTTCTTCATGTGGCGCAATTGTTCTCGGGGGCGGGCGTGCATGTGCCGGAAATTCTGGCGCAAGATGTAGGGCAAGGTTTTTTGCTGCTTTCCGATCTCGGCACCGATACCTACCTCATGCGGCTCGACGAGGGCAACGCCGATGCGCTTTACCGCGATGCCAACGCGGCACTGGTGAAAATCCAGATGGCTAGCCAGCCCGGCCGGCTGCCGCCTTACGATGCCGCGCTACTGATGCGCGAGATGCGCTTATTTCCCGATTGGTATGTGGCGAAGCATCTCAACGCGCAACTCACGGCGAGCCAAACGGCAACTTTGGAAAATGCACTGCAACTCGTGCTGAGCAATGTGTCGGCACAGCCGCCGGTGTACGTGCATCGCGACTATCACTCGCGCAATTTGATGGTATCCGATCCCAACCCCGGCATAGTGGACTTTCAAGATGCCGTGTATGGCCCGATCACCTATGATTTGGTGTCCTTGTACAAGGATGCGTATATCGCCTGGGACGAAACGCGCATGCTGGATTGGGTTATTCGCTATTGGGAAGAGGCGAAACGCGCGCGGCTGCCGGTGGCGGACGATTTCGGCGCGTTTTACCGCGATTTCGAATGGATGGGCGTGCAACGCCACCTCAAAGTGCTGGGTATCTTCGCGCGCCTCTATCATCGCGACGGTAAAGAAGGCTATCTCAAGGACATGCCGCGTGTGATGCATTATCTGCGCAGCGCTTGCGAACGTTATCGCGCGCTCGGGCCGCTGTTGCAATTGCTGGACGAATTGCACGGTAGCGAGCAGCGTGTGGGGTATACGTTTTAATGAAAGCCATGATCCTGGCCGCGGGTCGCGGCGAACGCATGCGGCCTTTGACCGACGCCACGCCTAAACCCTTGCTCAGCGTCGGCGGCAAGCCGCTGGTCGAGTGGCATATCGAGAACCTGGTACGCGCCGGGTTTACCCAGATCGTCATTAACTACGCCCATCTGGGCCATTTGATCAAAGCGGCCTTGGGCAATGGCAGCCGTTTTGGAACGCGCATTCATTATTCCCCCGAAACGGAAGCGCTGGAAACCGCCGGCGGTATAGCCCATGCGCTGCCGCTGCTGGGTAAGGAACCTTTTTTAGTGGTCAACGGCGATATTTTTATCGATTACGATTTTAGCCGGGCGCGCGAAATAGCGCTGGCGATGCGTGCCAACCCGGAGTTGTTCGCGGCTTATTTAGTACTGGCGGATAACCCTCCGCACCATGCGCAAGGCGATTTCGCCTTGGAGCACAGCCTGGTCAAGCGCAAGGGCAAACCGATGCTGACGTTTACCGGCGTGGGCATCTACCAGCCCGATGTGTTTCGCGATATCGCGCCGGGCGCCAAAGCCAAACTCGCGCCCTTGCTGGAAAAGCTTATCGATTATGAACTGGTGCGGGGCGAGCATCATCGCGCGCGCTGGGTAGATGTCGGCACGCCGCAGCGCCTGGCCGCGTTGGATTATGCGCTGACGCATCGCAATGCAAATGAGGTTTTATGACACCCTATCGTGAACGTCGTGAAAAACTCGCGCAGCAAATGGGCGCGGGCGTGGCCGTGATTCCCACCGCCCCCGAGCGCTTGCGCAGCCGCGATTCACATTATCCGTTCCGGCACGACAGTTACTTCTATTACCTCAGCGGTTTCCCGGAGCCGGAGGCGGTGCTGGTTTTAGTGGCGGGGGATGTGCCCAAAACTATCTTGTTTTGCCGCGAAAAAAATCCGGAGCGGGAAATCTGGGATGGCTACCGCCATGGCCCGGATAGTGCGCGTGAGGCATTTGGCTTCGACGAAGCTTATCCCATCGATACCCTCGATCAAATGCTGCCCAAGCTGCTCGCGGATCAGCCGAGCCTGTTCTTCGATCTCGGCGCGGACGCGAGTTGGGATACGCGCGTGGTGAGCTGGTTGAACAGCGTGCGCAATGAGGCGCGCAACGGCGTGACCGCACCCGGCGGCATTCGCGACGTGCGCGCGCTGTTGGATGAAATGCGTTTATTCAAGGATGCCCATGAGATCGACACCATGCGTCGCGCCGGGCAGATTTCCGGCGGCGCGCATCGCCGGGCGATGCAGGCTGCGCGGCCCGGCCGCTGGGAGTATGAAATCGAGGCCGAATTGCTGCATGAATTCCGCCGTCACGGCGCGCAAGCGCCGGCCTATACGCCCATCGTCGCCGGCGGTACCAATGCCTGTGTGCTGCATTACGTCGCCAACAACGCGCACCTCAACGACGGCGATTTGCTGCTGATCGATGCCGGTTGCGAACTTGACGGCTACGCCGCCGATATCACGCGCACGTTTCCGGTGAACGGGAAATTCAGTACGGTGCAAAAAGACGCTTACGAACTGGTGCTCGCGGCCCAAGCCGCCGCGATGCAGGAAGTGCGGGCGGGTAAGCACTGGAACGCGCCGCATGAGGCCGCATTGCGGGTGCTGGCGCAAGGCATGATCGATTTTAAATTGTGCGCGGGCAGCGTCGATGCCGTGCTCGAATCCGGCGACTACAAACGCTTCTACATGCACAAGACCGGCCACTGGCTCGGCATGGATGTGCACGACGTGGGCGACTATAAGCGCGGCGGCGATTGGCGCGCGCTCGCGCCCGGCATGATGCTCACCGTCGAGCCGGGTTTTTACGTGCGCCCGG
>DAIAMA010000146.1 GCA_027438535.1 bacterium | reverse complement strand
ACCGCACTTTGCATAAATGCTAGAGTTGAAGTACTAAACCTTTTTGCCACAGAGGACACAAAGATCACAGAGGAAATGCAAAGGCTTTTCTCCGTGTTCTCTGTGTCAAATCTTATTTTTGACCTTTTGTGAATGAGTGTAGCCATGGCCGATACCGCAATCCAATCCGAAACCCTCTTGTCCACCGCGCGCGATAGCCTGCTTGCGCCTTACGGCCTCGATCGAACCAGCCTGCAACAGGTCTTGGGCCAGATCATGACGCGCGATGTCGATTTCGCCGACTTGTACTTTCAATACAGCCGCGCCGAGAGCTGGCAATTGGAAGAGGGGCAAGTCAAGTCCGGCAGCTTCAGCATCGATCAAGGCGTGGGGGTGCGCGCGGTGTCCGGCGACAAAACCGCGTTTGCCTACACCGACGATATTACGCTGCCCACTTTGCAGCAAGCCGCGGCCGCTACGCGCGCCATTGCCCAAGCGGGCGCGCAAGCGCGGGTGGAAGTGCCGAGCCTCGCGCATGATGCGCAGGGCCGCTTGCAGCTCGCGCGCCCGGCTTTATATTTGCCGCATGATCCCCTGGTGAGTTTGCAGGACGCGGACAAAGTCGCCTTGCTGGAAAAGCTGGAGCGCATCGCGCGCGGCCTCGATCCGCGCATCACTCAGGTCATGGCGAGTCTCGCCGGTGAATATGAAGTGGTTCTGGTAGCGCGTGCGGATGGTTTGGTGGCGGCCGATGTGCGGCCGCTGGTGCGGTTGTCACTGCAAGTGATCGCGGAAGCCAATGGCCGGCGCGAGCAGGGCTCGGCGGGCGGCGGCGGGCGTTTCGACTATGGCTACTTCACGGACGAGATGATTACGCATTATGCTCGGCAGGCGGTGCATCAAGCGCTGACCAATCTCGATGCCGTCGACGCTCCGGCCGGCAACATGACCGTGGTGCTTGGCCCCGGCTGGCCTGGCGTGCTGCTGCACGAGGCGATCGGGCATGGCCTGGAGGGCGACTTCAACCGCAAGGGCAGCTCGGCGTTCGCCGGCCGGCTCGGCCAGCGGGTGGCCGCGCCGGGCGTCACCGTGGTGGATGACGGCACCCTGGCCGGCCGTCGCGGCTCGCTCAATATCGACGACGAGGGTAATCCCACCCACTGCACGGTGTTGATCGAAAACGGCATTCTCAAAGGCTATTTGCAGGATACGCTGAACGCGCGCTTGATGGGCATGCCGATTACCGGCAATGCGCGCCGCGAGTCGTTCGCGCACATCCCCATGCCGCGCATGACCAATACTTACATGCTCAATGGCGACAAAGACCCGCAAGACATCATTAAGTCGGTGAAGCACGGTTTGTACGCGGTGAATTTCGGCGGCGGGCAGGTGGATATCACCAGCGGCAAATTCGTGTTCTCCGCCGCCGAAGCCTACATGATCGAAGACGGCAAGATCACCTACCCGGTGAAAGGCGCCACTCTGATCGGCAACGGCCCCGATGTGCTGACGCGCGTCTCCATGATAGGCAACGATATGGCGCTTGATCCGGGCGTCGGCACTTGCGGCAAGGAAGGCCAGAGCGTGCCGGTTGGCGTGGGTCAGCCGACGCTGAAGATCGACAGCCTGACCGTCGGCGGCACGGCATAGCGCTGGCAGCACGTCCTTGGTGCGTGCGGTAGTCGAAGCCGCACCGACGGGGGGCTGTGCCTTCCCCATCCCCCCTTCATTTCTCGCCATTTTTCACCTACAGTAAGTTGGCACGGCCGGTGCTTGTGTTGCGGCAGGGACGCGGAATATTTTTAATGAAAACGTCATTATTCGCGTGCTATGATTACGGTGTTTTGTTGCGGCAATATGGAGGTGGACGATGGCTGTATCCAAAGTAAAACCCATAGCGAAGAAAGCGGCGACGGCGAAAGCCGGCGCGGAGAAAAAACCGGCGGTAAAGCAGCCCGCTACCGCTAAACCGGCGGCGAAATCGGCACCGGCAAAGGCGGCTGCCCCCAAAACCAAAACGGCTACGCCCAAGCCGGCGGCGCCGGCGAAAGGCAATGGCGCCAAAGCGCCTTCCGCTAAAGCCGCGAAGGGCAATGGCGATGCACGCATCACGCCGGAGCAGCGCTACCGCATGATTTGCGATGCCGCGTATTACCGCGCCGAGCGCCGCGGCTTCGTCGGCGGCAGCCCAAGCGACGATTGGATCGCCGCCGAGGCGGAAGTGGACGAACTCCTCCGCGGCATGCAGCACTAGCTTTTTTTATCGAATCAGAATTTCAGCGTTTGGTCGACGTGCATGACTTCCAAGCGCGTGCTCAGATGTTGCTTTCTCAAGGCCGCGCCGAACGCTTCCGGCGTACCGGTGAGCACCGGGAAGGTGCCGAAGTGCATGGGAATGACGATTCTTGGTTTCACCAGTTTCACCGCTTCCGCAGCGCGTTCCGGCCCCATGGTGAAATGTCCGCCGATGCAGGCGAGCATCACATCCACTTTATGGAAGCGCGGGATCAGCGCCATGTCGCTGAAGAGATCGGTATCGCCAGTGTGGTAAAACGTCGGCCCATTTTTGACGCTGATCAGAAACCCGCCGGGGAGTCCGCCATCGTAGATATTCTTGCCGTCTTCCGACGTGACCGAAGAGCTATGCACTGCCGGGATGAAAGCGATTTTGACTTCGCCGCCGAGTAGATTGAGCTCGCCGCCGAAATTGCCTAGGGTATCGAAGCCCGTTTGTTCCTTCGGATAGCCGGCATAAGCCACCAGCGCTTTCCCAAGATCGAAGGTCGCCACCAATCGCGCCCCGGTTTTCCTGGCGATTTCCGCGCTGTTGCCGACATGGTCCGCATGGCCGTGCGTGATCAGAATCAAATCGACCTTATCCAGCTTGGCCAGATCTTCTTTGCCGTTCTTGTTCGCCGGGTTGGTGATCCAGGGGTCAATGAGCAGCACTTTCCCGTTGGGTGTTTTCAATTTGAATGCCGAGTGTCCATACCACGTCAGCTCGGTGCCGCCCGCCGCGAAAGCCGCGGCGGCGAAAAGCGAAAGCGAAACAAAGATGAGAGTAGAAAAAATACGCATGGTGTTCTCCTGGCTTAGGGCTTGCGATCGTAAATAACGAAGTGGTATTCGAAACTCGGGTCGCCTTGGGTACGATGCGGCTCGCGCGCGGTTTCAATCCATTGGCTGTTATCGAATTCCGGGAAGAAGGCATCGCCGTCGAACACGCGCTGAATCTCGGTGAGGTAGATGCGGTGCGCGATCGGCAGCGTCTGGCGATAGAGTTCCGCGCCGCCGACGAAGAATACTTCCGAATCGCCGTGGCTCACGGTGAGCGCGGCATCGAGCGAATTAACGGCAATGCAACCGGGCACGGCATAATCCGCATTGCGCGTGACGATCACGGTGTCGCGGCCGGGCAGCGGCTTGCCGATCGAGTCATACGTTTTGCGGCCCATCACGATGTGGTGGTTCATGGTGAGGGCTTTGAAGCGTTTTAAATCTTCCGGCAAGCGCCAGGGCAAGGTGTTGCGGATGCCGATCACGCGGTTCTGCGCCATGGCGGCGATGAGGGAAATGCGGGTGGTGGTCATGGGAGCGTGTATTCCATTAAGCGTTAATCGTTCCGGCGATACTGCTTCAATGCAGCAGGGTACCGAGCAGCTTCTTGTCTATTATATGGATATAGTGGTCTCGCGTTTCCAGTATGCCTTGCCGCTTGAAATCGCCCATGATCGAGGTCACGGTTTGGCGCGTTGCGCCTATCATGTCGGCGATTTCCTGATGCGTGAGGTGGACTTTCATTACCACGTTATCGCCTTCGCGCTGTCCATAGCGCGCGCATAGCCAGAGCATGAGCCGCGCGAGGCGCGTATGCACTTGTTGCCCGGCGATATTGGCCATGGTTTCGCTCAGGCAGCGTAGCCGGGAAGACATCACTTGCAGCAGCAAGAACATTACTTGCGGATGTTCGAATAGATAGATGTTAAAGCGCGTCTGAGGGATGCTCAATATCTCGGAGTTTTCGCAAGCTTGCGCGCTGACTTCGCGCTCGCCATGCTGCGCGGCTTCCGCCAGGCCGAAGATATCGCCGCCGAAGCAGAACCAGAGAATGACTTCCTTGCCGTTCGACACCGGTTGCGATACTTTTATTTTTCCCGATTTGAGGAAATGCAC
>DAIAMA010000145.1 GCA_027438535.1 bacterium | reverse complement strand
CGAGACTTGAAAGAAGAGACGCTGCGCGTGTTCCGCTCGCGGGTGGTGAATCCCAAATGGCTGGCGAGCATTCAGCGTCATGGCTACAAGGGCGGACTGGAATTGACGGCAACCGTCGATTATCTATTCGGTTACGATGCCACGGCACAGGTCATGGATGACTGGATGTACGAACAAGTGGCGAGCACTTATGCCATGGACCCCGAGATGCAGCGCTTTCTGGAACAAGCCAATCCCTGGGCGCAGAACGCCATCGCCGAGCGCCTGCTCGAAGCGGCCAGCCGCGGCATGTGGGCCGAACCGCGGCAGCAAACGCTGGCAGCGCTGCAAGCCTTGTATCTCCACAGCGAAACTTTATTGGAGGCGCGCGGCGAGACACCGCGCGAAGCGAGATGAGTGATAGGATTTTTCCGTTTTCCGCCATTGTCGGACAGCCTGCACGCGGTGAAAACCGCCTTGCTGCTGTGCGCGGTCGATCCCATGCTGGGCGGCGTGCTGATACGCGGCGACAAAGGCACGGCAAAGAGTACGGCGGCGCGGGCGCTGACCGATGTTCTTCCGCAAATCAAGCGGGTCGCCGGCTGCGCTTTCAACTGCGCGCCCGGTGCGGCATGCGGACACTGCGATATCTGTAGCGATGCGGGTGCAACGGCGCAGGCGAGCAGCGTGCCTTTCGTCACCCTGCCGCTGGGCGCGACCGAGGATCGCGTGCTCGGCACGCTGGATTTAGAGCAAGCGCTGAAGGGCGCCAAGCGCGCCTTTCAGCCCGGCCTGCTGGCGGCGGCGCACCGCGGCATTTTGTATATCGACGAAGTGAACCTGCTCCCCGACCACCTGGTGGATGTGCTGCTGGATGCGGCGGCCATGGGCGTGAATGCGGTGCAGCGCGAAGGCTTGTCGCTCACGCATCCCGCGCGCTTCACTTTGATCGGCACGATGAATCTGGAAGAGGGCGATCTGCGCCCGCAACTGCTCGACCGCTTCGGCCTGATGGTGGAAGTGACAGCGCCGCGTGAAAAAACTTTGCGTGCCGAAGTCGTGCGCCGGCGCATCGCTTTCGAGGCCGATCCGGCAGCTTATGCCGCGCTATGGGCGCGGGAGCAGGATGCGCTGCGCCACCGGCTTGCCACCGCGCAGCGCTTGCTGCCGGAAGTGGTGCTGGAGGATGCCTTGCTCGATCTGATCAGCCATTTGTGTTGCGAATTCGACGTGGCCAGCCTGCGCGCCGACATCGTCATGCACAAGGCGGCGCGCGCACTGGCGGCACTCGAAGGGCGGTCGCGCG
The DNA here is from genome assembly GCA_027438535.1 of bacterium. Classification (GTDB taxonomy): domain Bacteria; phylum Pseudomonadota; class Gammaproteobacteria; order Burkholderiales; family Thiobacteraceae; genus RBG-16-58-11. The sequence continues at coordinate 2,896 of DAIAMA010000145.1, read as the reverse complement.
TGACGGCCGATGATGTGCGCAGCGCGGCGGAACTCGCGCTGCCGCACCGGCGCCGGCGCAAGCCGTTCGAGCAGCCGGGACTGGAGCGCGAGCGCCTCGACGAACTAATGCAACAAGCCGATCAAGCGCCTGGTGCAGGCGAGTCTGAGGCAGCCCCGGAGCAGGAGGGTGCGCAAGGAGACGCCGAAGACCGGCAGCAAGTATTCGCCGCCGCATCCGGCGCTAGCGTGCCCCGGATCGCGGTGGACACGCATGCCAAGCGTCATGCCACCGGCCGGCGCAGCACCGCGGCAGAGGCGCAGCGTGGGCGCGTGGTGCGCGCCGTGCCGGACCCGAATCCGAGCAGTCTTGCCGTGGGCGCGACGCTGCGTAGCGCGGCATTGCGCGACCCGAGGGAATTTCAGGTGAGAAAAAGCGATTTGCACCAACAGGTGCGCATGAGCAAAAGCGCCAATCTGATTTTGTTCGTGGTGGATGCCTCCGGTTCCATGGCGGCGCAGCGGCGCATGGAGGCGGTCAAGGGCGCGGTGCTGGCATTGCTGACCGATGCCTATCAGCAGCGCGACGAAGTGGCCGTCATCGCTTTTCGCGGCACATCGGCGACGTTGCTGTTGCCTCCCACCCGCAGCGTCGATCTTGCCGAGCAAGGCCTGCGCGAGTTGCCCACCGGCGGCCGCACGCCCTTGCCGCATGCGCTGCAATTGGTGCTGGAAACCTTGGAAAAGACGGAGAAGCCGCCGCTGCTCGTGCTGCTGAGCGACGGCAAGGCCAACGTGGCGCTGAGCGACGGCGGCGATCCCTGGCAGGAGGCACTGATGCGGGCCGAATTGCTGGCCGGGTGCGGCGTGCCTGCTTTGGTGCTGGATACCGAAAGCGGTTATTTGCGCCTGGGCCGCGCGCGCCAGTTGGCACAGGCGCTGGGTGCCGAATGCTTATCGCTGGAAGAACTGTCGGCGGAAAATCTGGCGTTGACGATACGCGGATGCATGTACCCAATATGAGCCATGAAAGTTAATCCCATCGGCAATCTTCCCCTCTCCCGCAAGCGGGAGAGGGGCGGGGGAGAGGGTGAATGCTAGACAACGCTAAAGCCCTACGCAGTAACCAGACTGAAGCTGAACAACGGCTGTGGTACCACCTGCGAGCGCATCGCTTCATGGGTTTGAAGTTTAAGCGGCAAAAACCCCTAGGCCGCTACATTGTGGATTTTGTATGTATGGAGCAGCGGTTGATTATCGAGCTTGACGGCGGTCAACATGCCGGGCAAGTGGCCTATGACCAGCAACGGGATGCATGGTTGCACAGCCAAGGCTATACGGTACTGCGTTTCTGGAACAACGATGTGATGCAACAGTTGGAGGGCGTGTTGGAGCAGATACGCCTTGCCCTCTCCCCCGGCCCCTCTCTCGCAAGCGGGAGAGGGGAGTAAGAAATATGCTATTAGCCAAAAGAGTACACCAATGAAAACCGATGCTGAATCGCATAAGCGCATGACCCAGCGCCATAAAGCAGGCTTCGAAAAAAAGAAGGCTGCCGCGCAAAAAGAAAAAGGCTTGTTGATCGTGTACACCGGCACCGGCAAAGGGAAATCCACCGCCGCATTCGGCATGGGCTTGCGCGTGCTCGGGCACGGCATGAAACTGGGTGTGGTGCAGTTCATCAAAGGCGCATTACCCAGCGCAGAGCGCAATGTACTTGGCAGCAATCCCCATTGCGATTTCCATGTGGTCGGTGCCGGTTATACCTGGAATACGCAAGATCGCGCGGCCGATATGGAAACCACAGCCAAGGGTTGGGCGGAAGCGCTCAGGATGATCAACGATCCATCCTACGACATGGTGATTCTCGACGAACTGAACATCGTGCTCAAGTATCAATACCTGGACTTGGCCGAGGTGCTGGCGGCATTCGAGAAGCGCCGCGAAATGCTGCACATCGTCGTCACCGGTCGTCATGCGCCGCCGGAACTGATAGCACTGGCCGATCTCGTCAGCGACATTCGTCCGCTTAAACATCCGTATCAGGAGCAGGGCATCAAGGCGCAAAAAGGCGTGGAGTTCTAATTTGCCAACCCGGCACTGTCCGGCGCTATTCATCAGCGCACCCGGCTCCAATCACGGCAAAACCACCGTGACGGCGGCGCTTGCCCGCTACCACGTGAATCAAGGCCGCATCGTCCGAGTGTTCAAAACCGGACCGGATTTTCTCGATCCCATGATACTGGAGCGCGCTTGCGGCCGGCCGGTGTACCAGCTCGATCTCTGGCTGGCGGGTGAATCCGAATGCCGGCGGCTGCTATACGAAGCGGCGCTAGAAGCGGATTTGATTTTGATCGAAGGCGTGATGGGCTTGTTCGACGGCGATCCCAGCAGCGCCGATCTGGTCGAAAAATTAGGCGTGCCGGTGCTGGCCGTGATCGATGCCAGGGGAACGGCGCAAACGCTGGGTGCGATCGCCTACGGGCTGTCCGGATTTCGCCCGGGGCTGCAGTTCGCAGGGGTATTCGCCAATAGCGTTGCCAGCGCCCGCCATGCCGAAATGATCATGTCGGGCATCCCCTCAGGCATACGCTATTTCGGCGGGCTGCCGCGCGATAGCCAATTTGTTTTGCCGGATCGGCATCTGGGGCTGGTGCAGGCGCAAGAAATTATCGACCTCGAATCGCGCCTGTCGGCGGCGGCGTCCGCGATTGCGGCCACTGGCCTGGCCGAGTTGCCGCCAGCCGTGGCATTCACGCAGCCCGAGCGTGAAACACCGCCACAATTATTGTCGGGTATCCGCATCGGCATCGCCCGCGATAGTGCGTTTTCATTTATCTACGTGGCCAATCTGGATGTGCTGCGGGCGATGGGCGCCACGCTGGTTTTCTTTTCGCCGCTCGCGGATGCGGTGCTGC
>DAIAMA010000144.1 GCA_027438535.1 bacterium | reverse complement strand
GGCGATGCGCACGGCATGTGCGGACACCGGCTTCGAGGTGATTGCCGTGCCGACGATTTACCCCGGCGGCGGCGCCAAGCAATTGACGAAAGTGCTGCTCGGCAAAGAGCCGCCCGCCGGCGGGCGCTCCACCGATATCGGCGTGCAAGTATTCAACGTCGCCACCGGTTATAGCCTGGCGCGCGCGGTGCTGCACGGCGAGCCGCTGATCTCGCGCATCGTCACCGTCACCGGCAATGTCGAGCGGCCGCAGAATTTCGAAGTCTTGCTCGGCACCCCGGCCGATGAATTGGTGTCCCTCGCGGGCGCACTGCGTAGTAATACGAATGGCTACATCATGGGCGGGCCGATGATGGGCTTTACCCTGCCCTCCGCTCAGGCACCGGTGGTGAAAGCCACCAACTGCCTGATCGCCAGCTCGCCCGCGCTGTTTCCACCCGCGCCGCCCGCCTTGCCTTGCATCCGCTGCACGCAATGCGCGCAAGCTTGCCCGGTCGGCTTACAGCCGCAAGACTTGTACTGGTTCGCGCGCGGCCGCGAATTCGGCAAGGCGCAAGAGTATGATTTGTTCGATTGCATCGAATGCGGCTGTTGCGATTATGTCTGCCCCAGCCATATTCCGCTGGTGCACTATTACCGCTTCGCGAAAAGCGAAATCTGGGCGCGCGAGCGCGAGAAAAAACAAGCCGATATCGCGCGCGAACGGCATGAATTCCGCGAACACCGCCTGGAGCGCGAGAAAAAAGAACGCGCCGATAAACTGGCGGCAAAAACCCAGGGCCCGAAAACACCGGCCGGCGGCGACACCGATGCCAAACAAGCCGCGATCCAAGCCGCCATCGAACGCGCCAAATTGAAACGCGCCGGCGTGGTGCCGCAGAACGTGGAAAACTTGCCGGCGGAAAGGCTGAAAGAGATCGAAGAAATCGAAGCGCGGCGAACGCAGCTTAAACAAGCGATGGAGAAGCAAGATGAAACTCGGCCAGATTAAACCCCTCTCCCGCAAGCGGGAGAGAGGCTGGGGGAGAGTGTCCAGCGTGCCCAGAATAATGAAAAGCAGATAACCATGGCCTTCGTTTCCAATACTCCCGGCGTCGGCAGCATCATGTTGAAGGTGCTGTTCGCGCTCATGCCCGCGATCGCGGTGTACCAGCTCTATTTCGGCCCGGCGATTTTGGTGAGCCTGATGCTCGCCAGTTTGACCGCGATGCTGGCCGAGACGCTGATGCTGCGCCTGCGCCGCGTGCCGGTGATGCCGTTCTTGATGGACGGCAGCGCGCTGGTCACGGCGTGGCTGTTGGCGCTGTCGATGCCGCCGCTCGCGCCCTGGTGGCTGATCGTTATGGCCACCCTGTTCGCCATCGTCATCGCCAAACATTTATACGGCGGATTGGGCAACAATTTATTCAACCCGGCGATGGTCGGTTACGCGGTGATGCTGATTTCCTTCCCGGCGCAGATGACGCAATGGCCGGTGGTGGATACCCTCGCCCACATCCATTTGTCGTTTTTCGACACACTGCGCTTTATCTTCGGCGGCACACTGCCGGGTAGCTTGAAGCTGGATGCCCTCACCATGGCCACGCCGCTCGACACGCTGCGCACCCAATTGCTGCTCGGGCGGCCGGTAGCTGACATCGCAACCATGCCGATATTCGGCTATGTCGGCGGCCAAGGCAGCGAGCTGATCGCGCTCGCCTACCTCGCCGGCGGCGCTTATCTGTTGCAGCAACGCAGTATCACTTGGCATATTCCCGCCGCTTTCCTCGGCGCCCTGGCGCTGCTGGCATTCGGCCTCCATGCCTTCGATGCCGCGCGTTATGCCGCACCTTGGTTCCATCTGGCGACCGGCGGCGCGATGCTGGGCGCGTTCTTCATCGCCACCGATCCGGTGACCGGCGCCACCACGCCCAAGGGTAAAATTATTTTCGGCGCGGGTGTCGGCACCTTGGTTTATGTCATCCGCACCTGGGGCGGATATCCGGATGGCGTGGCATTCGCGGTGCTGATCCTGAATATGTGCGTGCCCTTGATCGACGCCTACACCCAGCCGCGCGTGTTCGGCCATGGCAAGGAAAAACCATGACTCCGGCCACGAAAAATTCGCTGCGCACCGCATTCGTCCTGATCGCATTCACCATCGTGGGAACGGGGCTGCTGGCCTACACTTTCGATATTACCAAGACCAACATCGCTAAAAACGAGGAGCAAGCGGAACGCGACCTCATCAACCAAGCGCTGCCGAAATCGCTTTACGACAACGATATCGTGCACGATGTGGTGCGGCTGCCGCCCACGCCGGAGCTCGGCACCACGCACCCTTCCGCCGCTTACCGGGCGCGCTTGCACGGTGCACCCTCGGCCCTGGTGCTGGAAGCGATCGCCCCCGACGGCTATAGCGGCCAGATCGTGCTGCTGGTCGCGATTCAAAGTAATGGCGAACTCGCCGGCGTACGCGTGGTCTCTCAGCATGAGACGCCGGGCTTGGGCGATTACATCGATAGCGCGAAGAGCGATTGGATCAAGCAATTCGATCATGCCTCGCTCGCCCGCTACGATGCGCAAGCGTGGAAAGTCAAAAAAGACGGCGGGCACTTCGACTACATGACCGGCGCCACCATTTCACCGCGCGCAGTGGTCAACGCGGTGCACAAGGCCTTGCGCTATTATGCACAACATGGCAGCGCGATTTTTGCGCAGCCGATGCTAAGCAACGGTCATGGCGATAGCCTCTCCGCAAAATGAAAGCACGCCATGACCTTTCCCTCTCTCCTAGCTCTTCCCCCGCAAGGAGGACGCCGGTGGGTACCCCGCTGCTTCGCAGCGACCCTTCCGCAGTCCCGCAAGCGAGAGAGAGGGACTTCGACTCGCTACGCGAGTTTCACTTATAAGGAGCAAACATGAGCCAGCCAAGCTATGGTGAGGTTATCGGCAATGGTCTATGGAAGCAGAATACCGGCCTGGTGCAATTGCTCGGCATGTGCCCCCTGCTCGCCATCAGTACTTCCGTGGTGAACGCGGTGAGCCTGGGGCTGGCCACCGCCCTGGTGATGGCGGCGAGCAACGGCGCCATTTCCCTGATCCGCAATCTGGTGCCGAAAGAAATCCGCATCGCGGTATTCATCCTCATCATCGCCGCCCTGGTGACGGCGATTCAATTGGCGCTGAACGCCTTCGTGCACCCGCTGTATCTGGTGCTGGGCATTTTCATTCCGCTCATCACCACCAATTGCATCGTGCTCGCGCGCACCGAAGCCTTCGCTTCCAAGAACCGCTTCACGATCTCGGTGGTGGACGGTTTCATGATGGGCCTTGGCCTCACCCTGGTGCTCGCGGTACTGGGTGGGCTGCGCGAGCTGGTCGGCAAAGGCACGCTACTGTCCGGGATCGATCTGGTATTCGGCGCGACCTCTAAAACCTGGGTGCTGCATGTGCTGCCGGACTACAAAGGATTCCTGCTGGCGGTGCTCCCGCCCGGCGCCTTCTTCGGCCTGGGGCTGCTCATCGCCGGCAAGAACTGGTACGAGCAGCGGGCGGCGCGCACTAAACCGGCAATACCGATTTCCTTGGCGCCGCATGCGTGAAAAAATCTCGCCTTAGAATCACAGGGTAAATGACGCAAAACATAGGCAGCTTTTTCTACAGACTCGCTAAGCACAAATGAAAACACGCGTGATTTTTCGGAGCCTGTCAAAACGATCCAAATGGGTAATCTACCCAACTGCCATTATTGCAGGACTAAATTTTTTCGCCTTTATCGCTGGCAGCGAATACCTGGGTGGCGATGCACTAAACGGTTATATCCAAAACGCTCATTACTTTGTTTGTGCACATGGGAGCTGTACAGAAGTTGCAGAAAAAGTATGGTCATATAGTTACTGGCACGCGCTTAGCGCAATGTATGGCATTCTGCTTGTCTTTGTTGAGGTAGCAGTTTTTATTACTACCGGAGACATTGTTCTAGATTTCGACAACCACGCCTAATCCGGCTCTACAGACTTCTGCTCCCAGAATCAATAGGATCAGATCTCGATTGATATCAAGCATAGATCGCACAAGATCAATGCAGCCAGGCCTGAAGCACCCTCAAAGTTGCAACGCAAACGTTCCACGTGATACAAATTCGCAACTCGCAGTTACCCAGCACCGCTTATGCAGGAGAAAATTAAAAATGTATAACACGTTCAAACCAGAACAACCTGTCGGCTTAATGGACTTCGTGCGCGCCGCCA
>DAIAMA010000143.1 GCA_027438535.1 bacterium | reverse complement strand
GGGCGGTTCATTGCATTCAAGAGCGCCATATAGGGATTGTAAGGATTGGTAAAACTCACCACGAACAACATGAATTGCAGCAAAATCACCATCCACAATGCGATCTTCATCAATTCCAACAGCGCGATCAGCGCAATGCCGCCGAGCGCGGCCGCGCTCAGGCTCGCGGTGTGACTGGTCAGCATCACCACCAATAGAATCAATATATATTCGGTCAGCCATGCAATCGCGAGCGTGGCCATATCCATGCCCCACAGACCCGGCACCACGCGCCGCACCGGCTTCACCGCGAAATCGGTAAGCGCCATGGCAAACTGCGACAGGGGATTGTTGAACGGCGCACGCGTCACTTGCAAATGAAAGCGCAGCAACAGCACCGCGACGAACGCGGTTGCTATGCTATCGATCAAAAAGATCAGGGCGTCAATCAGCATGGGGGCCTCATTTTTACAGGATTAAGCCGATAACTCAAGGAATTAGCCTTGTTTTCCTAATTCGTCGCCGAGTTCGCGGGAACGCCGCGCCGCCGCGTGCACCGCGCCTTGAATCAGCGCTTTAACGCCCGCCTGTTCCATCGCCTGAATCGCACGTTCCGTCGTACCGCCTTTGGAAGTGACTTTAGCACGCAACGCTGCCGGGGCATCATGGCTCGAACGCGCCAGTTGCGCCGCGCCGAAGAAAGTCGCCAGCGCCAGCTCGCGCCCTTGCTCGGGCGTGAGCCCCAGCTCTAACGCGGCCGCTTCCAGCGCCTCGATGAAATAAAACACATAGGCCGGGCCGCTGCCGGAGACCGCCGTCACCGCATCCATTTGCGTCTCGTCGGAAAACCACACGCAAGTGCCGACCGCGTCCAACACCTGTTGTGCTTGGTTACGCTCTTGCGTGCTGACTCCGGGCAAGGCATATAAGCCGGTTACCCCGGCGCGTACCAGCGCGGGCGTATTGGGCATTGCCCGCACCAGCCGCGCATAGCCGCCGAGCCAGCGCGCGAGATCTTGCGCGCGCACTCCGGCGGCAATCGAAACCACCAACTGCTTGCCTAACAGCGGCTTCAACTCCGCGGCTACCGCGCACAATTGTTGCGGCTTCACCGCCAGCACGATGAGGTCGCTTTGCACCGCCTCGGCGCCGATGCTGGAATAGGTCTTCAGTTCGAATACCCGCGTGAGCGAAGCGCGCGCCTCGGGATTGACCTCTATCACGCATACATTACCGGGATCGAAACCTTGTTGCAGCAAGCCGCCGATCAAAGCACCGGCCATATTGCCACCGCCGATAAAAGTGATTTTCATTTTAAGCCCTCTATTTTTACCGCGAAGGACGCAAAGGTACGCGCAGGAAAAACTTTTATTTCGCTTTCCTTCGCGTACCTTTGCGTCCTTGGCGTTTCATGCTTTTTTGCGTTCCCCGAAAATCGCCGACCCCAGGCGCACGATAGTCGCGCCCTCGGCGATCGCCGCTTCCAAGTCGCCGGACATGCCCATCGGTTGGGATGTGCATGCCGATAATGCGACAAGGAGGGGTGCGAAGTATGTACGCCAAAGTTTCACTGTTTCTCGCGCATAACGAATAGAGTTGGGCGGCACAAGCCCCTGAAATAAGCCCGTGTTGCTTACACGATGTCCAGGTGATCGATCCCCGACATGATGTCCCGGTCTTTCGATTCTTGGCCGTGCAGCTTGATCTTAAGCCGCAGGTCGTTGAGCGAGTCAGCGTTTCGGAGCGCGTCCTCGTAGGTGATGAGTCCCGCTTCGTAGAGCTCGAATAAGTGCTGGTCGAAGGTTTGCATGCCCAGCTCGCGCGACTTGGCCATGACTTCTTTGATCTCGTGCACCGCGCCCTTGAAGATCAGGTCGGCGATGAAAGGCGAATTGAGCATGACTTCCACCGCGGCGACGCGGCCCTTGCCTTCGCGGCGTGGGATGAGACGCTGCGAGACGAAGGCTTTGAGGTTGAGCGATAAGTCCATCAGCAATTGCGAGCGCCGGTCTTCGGGGAAGAAGTTGATAATCCGGTCTAGCGCTTGATTGGCGCTATTGGCGTGCAGGGTAGACAGGCACAGGTGGCCGGTCTCGGCGAAGGCGATGGCGTAATCCATGGTGTCGCGGTCGCGGATCTCGCCGATCAGAATCACGTCCGGCGCTTGGCGTAGCGTGTTTTTCAGCGCCGAGAACCAATCGTCGGTATCCACGCCGACTTCGCGCTGGGTGACGATGCTTTTCTTGTGCTCATGCACGTATTCGATCGGGTCTTCGATGGTGATGATGTGGTCTTGCGAATGCTCGTTGCGAAAGCCCACCATGGCCGCGAGCGAGGTGGATTTGCCGGAGCCGGTGCCGCCGACGAAAATCACCAGGCCGCGTTTGGTCATGGATACATCGCGCAACACTTCCGGCAGGTTCAACTCCTCGAACGAAGGGATAGTGGAGTTGATTTGGCGCAGCACGATGCCGACCCGCGCTTGCTGGATGAAGGTGTTGACGCGAAAGCGCCCGATATCCGGCGGGCTGATGGCGAAATTGCATTCCTTGGTGGATTCGAATTCGTAGGCTTGCTTGTCGTTCATGATGGAACGCGCCAGCTCCATGGTGTGCTGCGGCGTGAGGGTTTGGGGCGAGACGGGCGTGATGCGGCCATCGATTTTCAGCGCCGGCGGAAAACCGGCGGTAATGAAGAGGTCGGACGCTTTTTTGCTGACCATGAGGCGCAGCAAATCGTGTATGAACTTCTGTGCTTGTTCCCGATCCATGACGATCTCCTATGGGCCTTCCAGTATTCCTCCCGCAAGGGGCGGGGAGCAGGGTTACATCTTCGAGTCTTTACGCGCCGCTTTGCGCGCTTCCACTTCGGTAATAATGTTGCGCCGCACCATGTCTTGCAGGCATTGCTCCATGGTTTGCATGCCCAGCGCCTGGCCGGTTTGAATCGAAGAATACATTTGCGCGACTTTGTTTTCGCGAATCAGATTGCGGATCGCCGGGGTGCCGATCATGATTTCGTGCGCGGCAACGCGGCCGCTGCCGTCCTTGGTCTTGAGCAATGTCTGCGCGATCACCGAGCGCAAGCTTTCGGACAGCATCGAGCGTACCATGTCTTTTTCCGCCGCCGGGAACACGTCCACGATGCGGTCCACGGTTTTCGCCGCGGAACTGGTGTGCAAGGTGGCGAACACCAAGTGGCCGGTTTCGGCCGCGGTGAGCGCCAAACGGATGGTTTCCAGATCGCGCAACTCGCCCACCAGAATCACATCCGGATCTTCGCGCAGCGCCGAGCGCAAGGCGTTGGCGAAGGATAGGGTGTGCGGCCCGACTTCGCGCTGGTTGATCAGGCACTTCTTGCTTTCATGCAAGAATTCGATCGGGTCTTCAAGCGTGAGAATATGACCGTAATCGTTTTCGTTCACCTCGTTGATCATCGCCGCCAGCGTGGTGGATTTGCCGGAGCCGGTGGGGCCGGTCACCAACACGATGCCGTTGGGTTGCTGGCACAGTTCCTTGAAAATCTGCGGCGCGTTCAGTTGCTCCAGCGTCAGCACCTTGGAGGGGATGGTGCGGAATGCCGCTGCCGCGCCGCGCTGCTGGTTGAAGGCGTTGACGCGGAAGCGCGCCAGATTGGGGATCTCGAACGAAAAATCGACTTCCAGCACTTCTTCATACTGTTTGCGCTGGGAATCGTTCATGATGTCGTACACCATGCCGTGGACGCCCTTATGGTCGAGCGGCTCGACATTGATGCGGCGAATGTCGCCGTTTACCCGGATGAGCGGCGGCAGCCCCGCCGAGAGATGCAGGTCGGAGGCCTTGTTCTTGACCGAGAAGGCCAGCAGATCGGCGATTTCCATTTATAATCCCTTCCAATTTTGCGCGCGCGCTTGAGTCACGGTGAACCCATTATGACAACAATCTCAAATGCATTGCAAGCTGCACAGGCGCGGATTTCGCGGGCCAGCGCGCAATGCGGCCGCGATCCGGAATCCATTTTGTTGCTGGCGGTCTCGAAGACCGTTCATCCGGACTTGATCCGCGCCGCTTATAACTGTGGCCAACGCGCATTCGGCGAGAGCTACGTACAGGAATCGCTGGAGAAAATCGCGGCGCTGCGGGACCTGGATATCGAATGGCATTTCATCGGCCCGCTGCAGAGCAATAAGACCAAATGGATCGCGGAAAGCTTCGCTTGGGTGCATAGCGTGGAACGCGCGAAAATCGCGCAGCGCCTGTCCGATCAACGCCCCGCCAGCCTGCCGCCCTTGAATTTGTGTTTGCAGGTG
>DAIAMA010000142.1 GCA_027438535.1 bacterium | reverse complement strand
GCTTTCGCGAAAAATGCGCCCTTGCCGGTGATCCAGGAGAATTGTCCGGCGTGCTTCGGCATGCCCACCGAGCGCATGCATATGAAGACGGTGTTGGCGCAATTGGAACGCGAGAATCCCGCCGTGCTGTCGAATATGCTGACTGCCATGCGCCCACTGCTGGGCGAGAGGGTGACAAAAATTCGGCTACGCGAAGCCGAGTCGCTGAGCGAAACGGCGAGTTGAACCACGGGGTACGCGGAGTACACGGAGGAATTCCAGTTTAGGTTTTCCTCTGTGTACTCCGTGTCCCCGCGGTGAGAAAATAAAACAGGAAATAATATGAAATCCGGCGCGATGGTGAAAGCCGGACAAGTGCTGATCGAGCTTAACGCGGCACCGCAAATCGCCCAGCTTGCACAGCTCAAAGCGGCAGCCGGACTGGCGCAACAAAATTATCAGCGCGATCTGGCGCAACTCAAAGTGCAGGCCATCAGCCAGGCCGCGGTCGATACCGATGCGGCCAACCTGAAAAGCGCGCAGGCGCAAGTGGCCGCGCAGCAGGCGATCATCGCGCAAAAGACGATACGCGCGCCGTTTTCCGGGCGTCTCGGTATCCGCCAAGTCGACCTGGGTCAATATGTCGGCCCCGGCACCGCGCTGGTCAATCTGCAGAAACTTGACCCAATGTATCTGGATTTCACCCTACCGCAAGCGCAGATCGATCTGATCAAGGTGGGCGAACCCATCACCGCGCACATCAATGCGCGACCGGGCAAAACCTTCACCGGCAAGATCGCGGCAATCGAACCGCAAGTCGATACCGCGACGCGCACCCTGAAAGTACGCGCCCGCTTTGCCAACCAGAATGGCGAGTTGCTGCCCGGTCTGTTCGCCACGGCGCGGGTGGACAATGGCGGCGTGCGGCAATACATCACGCTGCCGAATAGCGCCGTGGCCTACAACCCCTATGGCAGCACGGTATTCATCGTCAAGGAAGCGGGCAAGGGCAAGGATGGCAAGCCCGCGCTGACCGTGCAGCAGCGCTTTATTACTACCGGCTTGACGCGCGGCGATCAGGTCGCGGTGATCAGTGGCCTGCAGGCGGGCGAAACCGTGGTCACCGCGGGGCAACTCAAACTGCATAACAATGCGCCGGTGTTCGTCAACAATAGCGTGCAACCCGCGAACAATCCTAATCCCGAGGTGAAAGACGAATGAGCCCCGCTGCCGGCGCGACGCTGCGCAAATTCACCGATATTTTTGTCGAGCGCCCGGTACTGGCATCGGTCATCAGCCTCGTTATCTTGGTGCTGGGCTTGCGCTCGCTGGGCCTGCTGCCGGTGCTGCAATTTCCTTACACGCAGAATGCCGTGGTCACGGTAAGCACCGCTTATCCGGGCGCCGATGCCAACCTGGTCGCCAGCTTCATCACCACGCCGCTGGAAAATGCCGTGGCGCAAGCCAACGGTATCGACTACATGACTTCCAGCAGCGTGCAGGGCGTGAGCACCATTACCGCCAATCTGCGCTTGAATTACGAACCCGATAAAGCGCTGACCGAGATCAACACCAAGGTCAACGCGGTACTCAACCAGCTGCCGCCGCAGGCGCAGAAACCCACCCTGTCGGTGAGCATCGGTCAGACCATCGACGCCATGTACATCGGCTTTTACAGCGACGTGCTCAAGCCCAATCAAGTGACGGACTATCTGGTGCGCGCGGTGCAACCCAAGTTGCAAGCGATCGACGGCGTGCAGACCGCCGAATTGCTGGGCGCGAAGAATTTCGCCCTGCGTGCCTGGCTCGACCCGCAGAAACTGGCGGCGGTCGGTCTCACGGCGGCCGATGTGTATACCGCCTTATCGGCCAATAACTTCCTCTCGTCGAGCGGCCAGTCCAAGGGCCAAATGGTGCAGATAAATCTGAACGCCTCGACCGCGCTGAATTCGGTCGAGTCCTTCAAGCAGATGATCATCAAGCAACAGAATGGCGCGGTGGTACGTCTTTCGGATGTGGCGAACGTGACCTTGGGTGCGGATGATTACGATTCCAGCGTGTCGTTTGACGGCACCAAGGAGGTGTATGTGGGGATCCAAGTCGCGCCCGGCGCGAACCTGCTCGACGTGGTGGCACGCGTGCGCAAGGTGATGCCGGGAATACAGGCGCAATTGCCGCAAGGGCTGAACGCCAATATCGTCTACGACTCGACCAAGTTCGTGAATTCCTCGATCAAGGAAGTGGTGAAAACCCTGATTGAGGCGATTCTCATCGTCACCATCGTGGTATTCGTGTTTCTCGGCTCGCTGCGCTCGGTGCTGATTCCGATTATCGCCATACCGCTATCCCTGATCGGAAGCTTCACCGTAATGTTGGCGCTGGGTTATTCGATCAATCTGCTCACCTTGCTGTCGCTGGTGCTGGCCATCGGCCTGGTGGTGGACGATGCGATTATCGTGGTGGAAAACGTCAGCCGCCATCTCGATGAAGGATTGACGCCGACCGCCGCAGCGATTCAGGCGGCACGCGAGCTGGCCAATCCGATTATCGCCATGACCGTCGTGCTGATCGCGGTCTACGTGCCGATCGGCTTCATGAGCGGGCTTACCGGCGCGCTATTTACCGAGTTTGCGTTTACCCTGGTCGGCGCGGTAACCATGTCGGCGGTGATCGCGCTGACTCTGTCGCCCATGATGTCGTCCCGTCTGCTGCACGCACCCAAACGCGAGGGCGGCAACTGGCAGGATCATCTAGTGATCTGGCTCGACCGACAGTTCGAGCGCCTGCACGCGCGCTATGAACGCACCTTGCACGGCGTGCTCAATTACCAGGCGGTGGTGGCGGTGTTCGCCGTGGTAGTGCTGGGCGGCATTTATTTCCTCTACAGTACGTCGATGTCGGAACTAGCGCCGCAGGAAGATCAAGGCGTGCTGATTGCCGCTTCCTTCAACGCCCCGACGGCGACGCTGCAACAGCGTGAAACGTATGGGCATCAGGTCAACAAAATCTTCGCCTCATTCCCGGAGACCGGCCACGTGTTTCAGCTCAACACGCCGACGCAGGTGATCAGCGGCATGGTGCTCAAGCCCTGGGACGAGCGCGTGAAAACGTCCAACCAGCTGCAACCCGAGTTGCAGAAAGACCTGGCGCAAATCGCCGGCACGCAGAACGCGATTTTTTCAGCCGCCACCCTTGCCGGGCGCACGTGGCCTGCCGATCCAATTTGTGATCACTACCACCGAGCCGTTTGCCCAGCTATATGATGTGTCGCAGAAATTTCTGCAGGACGCACAGAAAACCGGCGATTTCATTTTCTTGCAGACCGATCTGCGCATCGACCTGCCGCAAACCCGCATCGACATCGACCGCAATATGGCGGCCCAGCTGGGCCTGACGATGCAGAGCATCGGCCAGGCCTTGTCGGCCATGCTGGGCGGCGGCTATGTCAACTACTTCGAGTTCAGCGGGCGCTCGTATAAGGTGATTCCGCAGGTCGAGCAAAAATTCCGCCTCAACGCCGACCAGCTCAAGCAATATTATTTGAAAACGGCAAGCGGGCAGATGGTGCCGCTGTCGACGGTGGCGCATTTGGAAACCAAAACCCAGCCGGAGACCATCAACCACTTTCAGCAGCAGAATATGGCGACCATTCAGGGTGTGGCGTTCCCCGGCATTTCACAGGGGCAGGCGCTGGAACGTCTGAAGGTGCTGGCGCAGGAGACTCTGCCACAGGGCTATGGTTTTGATTACTCCGGCCCCTCGCGGCAATACATCCAGGAATCGGGCGGCTTGGTGCTGACTTTCTTCTTCGCCATCGTGATTATTTTTCTGGCATTGGCGGCGCAATTCGAGAGCTTCCGCGACCCGGTCATCATTCTGGTTTCGGTGCCGATGTCGATTGCCGGGGCGCTAATTTTCATCAACCTCGGCATCGGCCACGCCACGCTCAACATCTACACCGAGGTGGGACTGGTGACGCTGATCGGGCTGGTATCCAAGCACGGCATCTTGATCGTGGAATTCGCCAACAACCTGCAGCGCCTCGGTGCGAGCAAGCGCGAAGCCATCGAAAAGGCCGCCGGCCTGCGCCTGCGTCCGATTCTGATGACCACCGCCGCGATGGTATTTGGCGTGGTGCCGCTCATCACCGCCAGTGGCGCGGGAGCGGTGAGCCGCTTCAACATGGGCCTGGTGATCGCCAGCGGCCTGGCGATCGGCACGCTGTTCACCCTCTTCGTGGTTCCGGGCATGTACATGCTGCTGGCCGCGGATCACAGCCATGAGGCGCGCGCCCGGC
>DAIAMA010000141.1 GCA_027438535.1 bacterium | reverse complement strand
GTGACGGTGCGCGAGTATGGGCATTATTTAAAACATGATGCGGCGTACGCTGCTAGCGCTGCACGCGTATCGGCGCTAACGCGCGACGTGAGCGAGATCGTGCTGGCGGAAAAAGACGCGCTGTTGAAATTATTTTCGAACGCGAAACCTGAAACCCGAAACCCGAAACTCGCCGTACACACGCCCTGCACGCTTCAGCACGGACAGAAGATCAATGGCGTGCTAGAGACGATTATGGCCGCTGCCGGGTTCGAGGTGATGGGGGCGCCCGACCGGCATTTATGCTGCGGCGCGGCAGGTACGTATTCGATTTTGCAACCGGCCTTGTCGCAGCAATTACTCAAGAATAAAGTCACTGCGCTCGAAACTAAGCAGCCCGAGCGGATTGTGACCGCCAATATCGGTTGTTTGCTGCATTTGCAAAGCGGCACGCAAAAGCCCGTGTCGCATTGGATCGAACTGATCGACGAAGCGCTTAGGCCCGATTGAGGCGGCCTTCCAATGCCGCCAATTGTTCCGGCTGATTGAGGTTCACGAAGAATGGCGCGGCGTCGCTGAAATCGGCGTGGGCACACTTCAAGCCCGCTTGCCACTCTTGTACTTTGCGCCCGCCTTGGGCCAGATACATGGCCAAATTCGCCCCGACCTGGCGCCGCATCAGGCAGATCGCATGCTGCCCCGCGCCCGCGATGACCGGCACCGCGAGGTCGTAATGGCCCGTGCCGAGCGCGGCATAGAGGCGTGCAACCAGATCGTCCGGCAAGAACGGCGTGTCGCACGGCACGGAGAGGATCAGATCGTGTTTGGCGTCGAGCAAGCCGCGCGCGATCCCGGCCAGCGGCCCGGCGTAACCTTCGGTTTTGTCCGGCAACACGGAGAAACCGAATGCGAGGTAGGTTTCCAAATTGCGGTTGGCGCTGATCAGCACCTCATCGACTTGCGGCTGAATGCGCGCCAGCACCCATTCCGCCAGCGGTTTGTCTTTGAGCTTGAGCAACCCTTTGTCTTCGCCGCCCATGCGCCGGCCGGCGCCGCCGGCGAGCAGGATGGCCGTGA
Organism: bacterium; assembly: GCA_027438535.1. Classification (GTDB taxonomy): domain Bacteria; phylum Pseudomonadota; class Gammaproteobacteria; order Burkholderiales; family Thiobacteraceae; genus RBG-16-58-11. The sequence goes on along the minus strand of DAIAMA010000141.1, from coordinate 3,233 downwards.
TGGGATGGTGTTGCAACATGGTGCAACTATATCACTCTGAAAACGGCCGCTAACCGTGAATCGCGGGAGTGCGTCGATCCGGCGGGTGTGCCGGGGTGCCAATCCGTGCTTGCTAGCAGGAGAAAAGCCCTGTAAAATCCTGCCCTTTTCCGTATTCCGATTAGGCGAACAACCATGGTTGTAATTCGACTTGCACGCGGTGGCGCCAAGAAGCGCCCCTTTTATAATGTTGTCGTGACGGATTCCCATAGCCGCCGCGATGGCCGTTTCATCGAGCGCGTTGGGTTCTATAACCCGAAAGCGACAGGGAGCAACGAATCCCTGCGCATGAGCCGGGACCGCATCGCGTACTGGCAGGGCCAAGGCGCGAAGCTGAGCGACACGGTGGCGCGGCTCCTCAAGCAAGCGGGCCCCGCTGCTGCCTGAGCAATGGATTACCATGGGGCATGTCATGGCCCCCTTCGGCGTACAAGGATGGATTAAAGTCCATCCCTACACCGAAACCAGCCAAGGTCTCGCCGCTTACCCGACGTGGTGGCTGGGCAAAAATGATCGCTTTGACGCATATCAAGTGCAGGAAGCGAAAGTGCATGGCACCGAGGTGATCGCCAAGCTAGCCGGATTCGACGACCGCGATGCGGCATTGGCGTTACGCGGGATGGCCGTGGCGGTACCGCGCGCCGCACTGCCGAAAGTCCGGCGCGACGAATATTATTGGACCGATTTGATCGGTTTGACGGTAGTGAATATCGAAGGCCAAGCCTTCGGCGCAGTGAAGAATTTATTGCAGACCGGCGCGAACGATGTGCTGGTAGTCGATGGAGAACGTGAACGCTTGATCCCGTTCGTGCGCCAAGTGATTCAGGATGTGGATCTGGAAGGCGGCACGATTACGGTGGACTGGGGAGCGGATTATTAAACCGCGCTTCGATGTGGTGACTTTGTTCCCGCCCATGTTCGATGCCGTGGCGCAACAAGGGATTACCGGGCGCGCGCTGGAACAAGGCTTGTTTGCCTTGCAGACGTGGAATCCGCGAGATTTTACGCATGATAACTACCGCACCGTGGACGACCGTCCGTATGGCGGCGGGCCGGGAATGGTGATGCTGGCGGAGCCCCTGGAACAGGCGCTCGAAGCGGCCAAAGCCGCGCAGCAAGCAAGCGGGATTGCGCGGCCGAAAGTGATTTATCTTTCGCCGCAAGGCCGGACCTTGAATCATCGGAAGGTGATGGACTTGGCGGCCGAGCCGGGGCTGGTTTTTTTAGCCGGACGTTACGAAGGGGTGGACGAGCGTTTGATTCAGCGCCAGGTGGATGAAGAACTATCCATCGGCGATTATGTCTTGTCCGGCGGCGAATTGGCGGCAATGGTGGTGATCGACGCGATCGTGCGTCAGATTCCCGGTGCGCTGGGCGATGCGGATTCGGCGGCGCAAGAATCGTTCGTGAATGGACTGCTCGATACGCCGCACTACACGCGGCCCGAAGTCTACGCGGGCATGCCGGTGCCGCCGGTCTTATTGTCCGGGCACCACGAAGCGATTCGCAAATGGCGCTTGAAGCAGGCCTTGCTGCGAACCTGGACCCGGCGCCCGGAATTATTGGAAAGCCGCGCGCTGACGAAAGAGGAAGCGCGCTTGTTGGAAGAAGTAAAACGCGAGCAGCCATTCGATTGAACCGCGATAGCGGCGAGAGCAATAGAAATTTAAGGAGCAAGAACATGAACCTGATTGGACAACTCGAGAACGAAGAAATCGCCCGTCTGGGCAAGACCATTCCCGTTTTCGCGCCCGGCGACACCGTCGTGGTGCAAGTCAAAGTAAAGGAAGGCACCCGCGAGCGTTTACAGGCGTTCGAGGGCGTGGTGATCGCCAGGCGCAATCGCGGCCTCAACTCTTCTTTCATCGTGCGCAAAATCGCCTCCGGCGTCGGTGTGGAGCGCACTTTCCAAACCCATTCGCCGCTGGTGGCCAGCATCGAAGTGAAGCGCAAAGGCGATGTGGCGCGCGCTAAGCTGTACTACCTGCGCGATCGCTCCGGAAAATCGGCGCGCATCAAGGAAAAACTGTCCGCTCGCACCAAAGAAGCGGCGACACAGTAATTCTTTCGCGGTAGCGCCTCAAACGGGCGGCTTTCGGGCCGCCCGTTTTGTTTTGGCGCGCGATTTGCCCGGTGTAGAATGGCGCCATGCGCGCCGTGCTGTTTATTAGCCTCTTTCTCTTTCCCCTCACTGCCGCGGCCGATGCGCTGCAAATCGCGCAGCAATTGTATCAAGCCGGTGCGTCGCGACTGGCGCTGGCGCGCGTGGCGCGCGAGCAGCCACCCGAGCCGAATGGCGCCAGCTGGTACGACTGGGAATCGCTGCGACTCACATTGCTCTCCGAAACGCATCAAGCAGCGCAGATCATCGCGCGCGCCAAGCGCTACCCCCAGAACGCGCCACGCGATTTCCGGCAAAAAGCGCTCGGCCACGAAGCATGGGCGCAGTTGGAATTGAAGCAAGGCGCGGCGGCACGCGCGTTGCTGGCGCGTTTGATTTGGCAATTCGAACTGAATCCCGCCGACCAGCAATGGGCGCGGCGCTTGGTGATCCGCTCTTACTTGGTGGAGCATAAGGCACAGGATGCCTATCGCGCGATGTTGCGCTATCAGCAGGATTTTCAGCCCTTGCCTCAGGACGTTGCGACGGAATTCGTGCGGGGATTGCTGCAGGAAGGCCATGCGACCGAAGCCATGACGTGGCTCACCGCGCTCGATCCGGCGGCGCCCATCACGCTGACGTTAAAAATGAAAGCGGGTTTGATCGCGCCCGATGCGGCGATTGCGCAAGCGCGCGCGGCATTGCAGCGGCACCCGGCTATGGCGTCCTATGTCGAGGTGGTTGTCGATGGCGCGGAAATGCTGCAAGACGACCGCCAGCGCATCGGGGTATTGGAACAATGGCTGGATCTCGCCGAATCCGCGCAAAACGCGGACCGGGAGGCGCAATTGTGGCGTGCTTATTTGCGCGAAGCGGAGCGTCTGGGCAACCGCGCGCAAGTGCTGCAAGGCGACGATGCCGCATGGCTCGAGTTGGCGGCGCGCACGGAAGGGACGGATGCGCTCGGCGCGCGCGCTTTATATGCCTATATGGCGCGGCATGGCGGCAGTAGCGCTGTACGCGAGACTGCCTTGAGCCGCTTGTATGCGATGCTGGCGATGGCGCGCATGGAGGGTGTCGCGGTACGTCTATT
>DAIAMA010000140.1 GCA_027438535.1 bacterium | reverse complement strand
AAGCGGCGGTACTGCAACGCGAGGTGAATCAGCGCATGCTGGAGCGTTTGGATCTGATGAAACTGACGCCCGCGTTGATTCTCGATGCCGGCGCCGGTACCGGCGCCGGTAGTCGCGCGCTGGCGCGGCGCTATCCGGAGGCGCGCGTGATGGGGCTCGACATTGCGCATGCCATGTTGCAAGTGGCGCGTCAAAGCGCGCCCTGGTGGAAACGCAGCCTACCGTTTCTCACGGGCGGTGTGCCGCAATATGTGGGTGGCGATTTGGAGCGGCTGCCTTTGCCCGGTTCAAGCGTGAATTTGTTGTGGTCGAATCTCGCATTGCAATGGTGCGACGATTTGGCGCTGGCTTTCGGCGAATTCCAGCGCGTGCTCGCGCCGGGTGGCTTGCTGATGTTCAGCACCTTCGGCCCGGACACGCTGCGCGAGTTGCAACAAGCCTTCACGGGCGTCGATGGCCACACGCATGTCAACCGTTTCGTGGATATGCACGATATCGGCGATCAATTGACCTATGCGGGATTCAGCGCGCCGGTGATGGATATGGAATTCATCACGCTTACCTATGCGGATTTGATGGGCTTGTTGCGCGAATTAAAAGCGATCGGCGCGCACAACGTCACCCGCGGCCGCGGCCGCGGCTTGATGGGTAAGCGCGCTTGGGGCGCGATGCTGGCGGGCTATGAGCGGTTGCGGCGAGACGGCCGCCTGCCGGCTACCTTCGAGGTGATTTACGGGCATGCCTGGGTGAACGAGAAAAAACCGAAACTGAGCGATGGCCGGCAAATCATCGCATTTCAAATTCAAGCGCGGCAGAGTGGCTTGCGATGAGCGGCTATTTCATCGCCGGCACCGATACCGGCGCGGGAAAAACGCTGGTGGCAAGCGTGTTGATCGCGCGCATGGTCGCGGCGGGCCGCGCGTCGCGGCGATGAAGCCGGTCTCCGCCGGTTGCGCGCATACGGTGGAAGGCTGGCTGAACGACGACGTGGTGCGGTTACGCCAAGCCGCGAACGTGAAACTGCCGCTGGCGTTGATCAATCCCTATGCGTTCGAGCCGGCCATTGCGCCGCATATCGCGGCGGAGCAAGTGGGAGTGGAGATCGATCTGGAACATATCGAGCGGGCGTATCGCGAAATCGCCATGCTCGCCGATACGGTGATCGTGGAAGGTGTCGGCGGTTTTCTCGTTCCATTGAACCGCCGGCAGAACGCGGCGGATTTGGCGCTGCGATTAAATCTGCCGCTGGTGTTGGTGATCGGCATGCGTTTGGGATGTTTAAACCACGCCTTGTTGACCGTGGAGGCGATCCAGCGGCGTGGCTTAACGCTTGCCGGGTGGGTGGCGAATCCGATCGACCCGAACATGCAGGCGTTCGATGCCAATCTTGCGAGTTTAAAAGCGCGTATTGCGGCGCCGTTTTGGGGTATGACGGTGGACTTGGAGACGTCTAAAATACCACTTTTTGCGAATGGATAATATGCAGATAATTATTAATTAGAATATTATTACTTAGATATATATTAAATTTAAATGCTTGGAATCAAAGGATTTATTGGCACTTTTTGCTTGCCGGAGTGTGCTTGCTGTGCTAACTTAGCGGCCTAAAAACGGCGATGCCAGATCTAAAATAAGGCAGTACATGCAGGATGGAAGGCAGCAAAGCAGAACCGTCGGCAGATTTTGTAATCATCGCCCGCCCCAATTGCTCGTTGTCACCCGCAAGTCGGCTACTTTGTCTGTGTGTTATCGCTTCGGTCGCGTTTGGTATAGCCCTGGTCTTCGCATGGTTAGGCGCATGGCTCGTTTTGCCCTTCGCCGGATTGGAAGTCGGGGTGCTGGTATGGGCGTTCCGGCATATCGCCCGCCATGCGCAAGACTACGAAAAAATTACGCTATACGGTGATCGTCTGATGGTGGAATGCCAAAACGCAGGGCAAATATCACGGTACGAATTCAATCGTTATTGGGCGCGCGTGGTGTTGGAACCCGCGCATGGAGAGTGGCGCGTTGCGCTGCGCTCGCACGGACGCCAAGTGGCGGTGGGCCGGCATATGAATTGCACGCAGCGTCAGGCGCTCGCGAAAGCATTGCGGATTCGGTTAAGTCACAAAGTTTAGGTTCAACATCTACTAGGGGGTAGCAATGACAAGTAAGCTGAAGAGTCTAGGATTCGGGGTAATGATGGCCCTGATATCCGTGGCCGCGTGGGCCGAGGAGGCTTCGAAATATAATCTGCAAACGCCGCAAACCGTAGTAGCACAAGAAATTTTCGATCTGCATATTCTGATTATGTGGGTGTGCGTGGCGATTTTCGTCGTAGTGTTCGGCGTCATGTTCTACGCCATCTGGAAACACCGCAAAGCGGCCGGGCATCAAGCGGCGCATTTCCACGAAAATACGAAGATAGAGATTATTTGGACGATCATCCCGTTTGCCATTTTGATCGCGATGGCGATTCCCTCCACCAAGGGCATTCTCAGCATGCGCGATACCGAAAATCCGGATATGACCGTGAAAGTCACGGGATATCAATGGAAGTGGGAGTACGATTATCCCGCGGACGGCGTTAAATTCCTTTCCATGCTGTCCACGCCGCGCGCGCAGATCGAGAACAAGGAAGCGAAAGACGAGCATTATTTGCTCGAGGTGGATCATCCGCTGGTCGTGCCGGTAGGCAAGAAAGTGCGCGTGTTGATCACCGCCAACGACGTGATCCACTCCTGGTCGGTGCCGGCATTCGGCATTAAGCAAGACGCGATTCCCGGATATATCAAAGATGCTTGGTTCAGAGCCGAACGGCCCGGCACCTTCCGCGGTCAATGCTCGGAACTGTGCGGCAAGGATCACGGCTTCATGCCGGTGGTGGTCGAGGTCAAGTCGCAAGAAGATTACGATAAGTGGATGGCGGCGCAGAAAGCGAAACTGGCCGCCGTTACCATGGACCCGAATAAGACTTACAGCCTGGACGAGCTAAAGGCGCACGGCGAAAAAGTTTATATGACCCACTGCGCGGCTTGCCATCAACCCACGGGTGCGGGCATGCCGCCGACCTTCCCGGCCTTGACCGGTTCGCCGGTAGCGACGGGCCCGAAAGCGGCGCATATCGATATCGTCATGAACGGCGGTAAGAAAAACCCAGCCATGCCCGCGTGGGCGAAGCAATTGAATGATGTGGATTTGGCGTCGGTCATTACTTTTGAGCGCAATGCGCTGGGTAATCACACCGGAGATATGGTGCAACCCGCCGAAATCAAAGCATTACGGAAATAATCTTAGGAGGCCGAAAATGGAAGCGACACACGCACTCGATCACGATCACGGACATGGTCATCCGACCGGTCTGATGCGGTGGGTAACCACCACCAATCACAAGGACATCGGCACGCTGTACTTGTGGTTCAGCTTCATCATGCTATTCGTCGGCGGCACGCTGGCATTGCTGATCCGTGCCGAGTTGTTCCAGCCGGGCTTGCAAATCGTCCAGCCGGAATTTTTTAACCAGCTCACCACTTTGCATGGCTTGATCATGATTTTCGGCGTGATCATGCCGGGCTTCGTCGGCTTCGCCAACTGGCAGGTGCCGATGATGATCGGCGCGCCCGATATGGCGTTCCCGCGCATGAACAACTGGAGCTTCTGGCTGTTGCCGGTGGCCGCCAGCTTGCTGATCGGCTCGTTCTTCGTGCCGGGCGGCGCGTCCGCAGGCGGCTGGACGATGTATCCGCCGCTGTCGTTGCAAGGGGGCATCTCCACCGATATGACCATCTTCGCGGTGCATATCTTGGGGATTTCCTCGATCATGGGCGCGATCAACATTATCACCACCATCCTCAATATGCGCGCGCCGGGCATGACGATGATGAAGATGCCGATGTTCGTGTGGACTTGGTTGATTACCGCGTATCTGCTGATCGCGGTGATGCCGGTGTTGGCGGGCGCGGTAACCATGCTGCTCACGGATCGCCACTTCGGTACGCACTTCTTCAATGCCGCGGGCGGCGGCGACCCGGTGATGTTCCAGCACATCTTCTGGTTCTTCGGCCACCCCGAGGTGTACATCATGATTCTGCCGGCGTTCGGGATTATTTCTCAGATCATCCCGACGTTCGCGCGCAAACCCTTGTTCGGCTACGCTTCCATGGTGTATGCGACATCGTCGATCGCGATCTTGTCGTTCATCGTCTGGGGGCATCATATGTTCACCGTGGGCATGCCGACGGGCGCCGAGCTGTTTTTCATGTACGCGACCATGTTGATCGCGGTGCCGACCGGCGTGAAAGTCTTCAACTGGGTTGCCACCATGTGGAAGGGCT
>DAIAMA010000013.1 GCA_027438535.1 bacterium | reverse complement strand
ATCGGCGCCGATCACGACACCGGAATGATAAATGCCGCGCGCGCCGAGCAGGCATTCGTGGTACACCGTCACGCCGGGATACAATACCGTGTCCTCCCCGATCCGGGTTGCCGCGCCGATATGACACCCCGCCCCGATCGCCGCTCTGGCGCCAATAGTCACCTGTTTGCCGATCACCACATAGGGGCCAATCGCCGCGTCCGGCGCGGTGATCGGTGCCGATGGTTTTGGGATTGCGCAAGAACAAGGGCGATGGCATAAAGTACCGCAAGTCGGCGGCGTGGTGATCGGAGACGATGTCGAAGTCGGCGCTAATACCACTATTGACCGCGGCGCGCTGGATGATACGGTGATCGAAGACGGGGTAAAACTGGATAATCAAATTCAGGTTGCGCACAATGTACGCATCGGCGCGCATACTGCGATCGCCGGCTGCGTCGGCATCGCGGGCAGCGCGGTGATCGGCAGGCATTGCATGATAGGCGGCGCGGCTATGATCTTGGGGCATCTGCGTATCGCCGATGGCACGACCATCTCCACCGGCACCTTGGTCACGAAATCCATCGACACCCCCGGCACCTATAGCGCCATGTGGGCCGCCATGCCGCATCGCGAATGGTTGAAAGGCGTGGCACAATTGCGCCGGATGGAGGAATTGGCGCGGCGCGTACGCGAATTGGAAGAAAAAATTCAAGCCTTGGAAAGGAAATCACCGTGAGCGCAATGGATATTCACGAAATTTTGCAATATTTGCCGCATCGTTTTCCCTTCCTGATGGTGGATCGGGTGGAAGAAGTGGAACCGGGAGAGCGCATCGTCGCGATCAAGAATGTCACCATTAACGAACCGTTTTTCCCCGGCCATTTTCCCAATCGGCCGGTGATGCCGGGCGTGTTGATTCTGGAAGCCATGGCGCAAGTCGCGGCGATTCTGTCGTTCAAGACCGCGGGCACCAAGCCCGACGCCAATTCGGTTTATTACTTCGTCGGCATCGATAATGCCCGCTTCAAGCGTCCAGTGGAGCCCGGCGATCAATTGCGGCTGGATGTGCGGGTGTTGCGCACGATCAAGGGTATTTGGAAATTCGCGGGTAAAGCCTCTGTCGGCGAGCATATCGTGGCCGAGGCCGAACTCATGTGCACGGTGCGCACCGTCGCATGATACACGCTACCGCCATTGTTCATCCGCGCGCCCATATCGGCGCGAATGTCAGCATCGGGCCCTATGCGATTATCGGCGAGCATGTCACGCTGGGCGAGGGCACCAGCGTCGGCGCACATGCCGTGATTACCGGCCATACGACGATTGGCCGCGATAACCGTATTTTTCAATTCGTGTCGCTGGGCGAAGTGCCGCAGGATAAAAAGTACGCCGGCGAGCCGACGCGCTTGGAAATCGGCGAGCGCAACGTCATTCGCGAATTTTGCACCTTCAATATCGGCACCGCGCAGGATCTGGGCGTCACGCGTATCGGCGACGACAATTGGATCATGGCCTATGTGCACATCGCGCACGATTGCCAGGTGGGCAATCAAACCATCTTCGCCAACAATACCGCGCTCGCCGGCCATGTGGCGATAGGCGATTACACGGTGCTTGGCGGTTATACCGGCGTGCATCAATTTTGCAAAATCGGCACGCATGTGATTACCGCGATCAACGCCGTGGTGTACAAAGATATTCCGCCGTACGTGATGGCTGCCGGCAGCGACGGCGCCAAGCCGAACGGCATCAATAGCGAGGGGCTCAAGCGCCGCGGTTTTACCCCGCAGGCCATTGCCGCGGTAAAGCAAGCCTACAAGACGCTATACCGCAGCGGGCTGACGCTGGAACAGGCAAAGGCCGAATTGCTGGATCAAGCGCGCGAACACCCGGAAATCCAAACCTTGATCGACTTTCTCTCCGGCACCACGCGCGGCATTATCCGTTAAGCGCTTATGGGCACGATCCGTATCGCCATCGTCGCGGGGGAAGCGTCGGGAGATTTGTTGGGCAGCCACCTTGTCGCGGCTTTGCGTGCGCGCCTGCCGCAAGCCGAATTCATCGGCATCGGCGGCCCGAAGATGATCGCGGCGGGCGTGCAATCGTTTTTCCCGCTGGAAAAGCTCGCGGTAAACGGCTATGTCGAAGTGATCAAAAGCCTCCCGGCCATACTCGCCATACGCCGCCGCCTTAAACGCAAGCTGCTTGGCCTGCGGCCACAGCTCTTCATTGGCGTCGATGCGCCGGATTTTAATTTTAATCTCGAGCGCTATTTGCGCAAGCGCGGCATCACCACCGTGCATTTCGCCAGCCCCTCGATCTGGGCCTGGCGCGGCGGCCGCATTCGCCAAATCAAGCGTGCCGTGGATCATATGCTGCTGCTGTTTCCATTCGAAAAAGCACTCTACGATCAAGCCGGTATCCCCGCCACTTATGTCGGCCATCCGCTGGCGGACGGGATTCCTTTAAGCATCGATCGCAATGCCGTGCGCGATCAACTCAAGCTCAGCCATGCCGCGACCATCGTGGCCTTGCTGCCCGGCAGCCGCCAAAGCGAACTCCAATTGCATGCCGATTTGTTTATCCAAACCGCGCAACGTTTGCAAGCGCAGATACCCGGCATCCAATTTCTGGTACCGCTCGCCACCAAGGCAACACGCACCTGGTTCGAGTCGGCGCTATATCGTCATGCCGCGGCAGACCTGGCACTGACGATTTTATTCGGCCATGCGCAGGAGGCAATGGCGGCGGCGAATTGCGTGCTGGTTGCCTCCGGTACCGCGACGCTGGAAGCGGCGTTGCTCAAGCGCCCCATGGTGATTACCTATCGCGTATCCAAGCTCACCTATCGCTTAATGTGGTCACGGCGCTATCTCCCGTATATCGGCCTGCCGAATATTCTCGCCGGACGCTTCATCGTGCCGGAGTTGCTGCAAGAGAAAGCCACCCCGGAAAATCTGGCGCAAGCCGTACGCAATTGGCTCGAAGATAAGCGCGCCGGTGCCGCGTTGATCGATGAATTCCAGCATATGCATTCGACCCTACGCCAAAATACGGCGCAACGCGCGACGGATGCCCTAATTTCATTGTTGCAAGCGCGCGGCCTATGTTGATTTGCGGCGTGGATGAAGCGGGCAGGGGACCCTTGGCCGGCGCGGTGTTCGCGGCGGCGGTGATCCTGGATCCGAATAATCCGATTCAAGGCTTAGCGGATTCGAAAAAACTTTCGGCGCAGCGGCGCGAGCAATTGGAAGTAACCATCAAGGAACGGGCGCTGGCATGGGCAATCGCCTATGCAAACGCGGAAGAAATCGACCGCTTGAATATTCTGCAAGCGACGCTGCTTGCCATGCAGCGTGCAGTCGCCGGATTGACGATACGGCCGGCACGCACCCTAATCGACGGCAACCGCTGTCCCCGGCTAGACATGGAAACACAAGCCATCGTGAAGGGCGATGCCACCGTGGCGGAGATTTCCGCGGCTTCGATTTTGGCCAAGACGGCGCGCGATGCCGAGATGCGTTTGCTGCACGCGCGCTTTCCGCACTATGGATTCGCACAACACAAGGGCTATCCGACACCGGCGCACCTCGCGGCTTTGCAGCGATATGGCGCGTGTCCGGAGCATAGACGCAGTTTCGCGCCGGTGGCGCAAATTCTTAACCGATAGGAGGTTTTCATGGATCAGCGTGTCGCGATTTTGTTGCATATTTTAGGCGTTGTGGTGTGGGTAGGCGGCATGTTTTTCGCCTATATGGCGCTGCGCCCGGCCGCGGTGCAAACGCTGGAGCCGCCGCAGCGCCTGCCGCTTTGGACAGCGACTTTCGATCGATTTTTCCCCTGGGTTTGGCTATCCGTGATCGCGCTGCTCGGCAGCGGTTTGTATTTCCTGATCGCGCGCGGCGGATTCGGTGCGGCGACCTTGCGCATCGATCTCATGTTCACGATCGGCATCATCATGATGCTAATTTTCGGCCATGTGTATTTTGCCGCTTTCCGGCGCTTGAAGAAGCGCGTGGCGGCACAGGAATGGAAGGCCGCCGGGGCTGCTTTGTCGCAAATTCGCGTTTTGATAGGTATTAACTTAAGCCTAGGAATTATCAATATATTTATTGCCATCCTGGGGAAGTTTTGGGCATGATCTAAAGATAGCGCCAATTTTGACGTAGTTATATCCAGGCTATAGCTACGTCGACACTCCCGCCTGGTGTCTCGTGTGCCGCGGTCTCCCGCAGCCATGCGTAGCAGTATCGCTAGTACGCATTTTCGCTACCGACGAGGCACTTACACGCATGTTCGTAATCATTGGCTACATTGCCGTACTGGGTTCGGTCCTCGGCGGTTTCATGCTCGCGGGCGGACACATCGCCGCCTTATTGCAACCGCTGGAATTTCTCATGATAGGCGGCGCGGCGGCGGGCGCATTCGTGGTCGCCTACGGCGGCAAGCCGTTGAAAGCCACCCTGAAAGTCTTTCCCCAGATTTTCAAGGGCTCGAAATACACCAAAGCGCTGTACATGGAATTACTCTCGCTGCTGTACGAAATTCTCGCCAAAGTACGCAAAGAGGGTTTGATGTCGATCGAGAACGATGTCGAGAATCCGCACGAAAGCGCCTTGTTTTCAAAGTACCCGGCCATTACAGCGGATCACCATGTGATCGAATTCATTACCGATTATTTGCGCTTGATGGTGAGCGGTAGTCTAAATGCATTCGAGATCGAGAACTTAATGGATAACGAAATCGAGACCCATCACCACGAGGGCGAAATACCCGTCAATGCCGTTGCCAAAATGGGCGACGCCATGCCGGCATTCGGCATCGTGGCGGCGGTGATGGGCGTGGTGCATACCATGGAGTCGGTGGGTCTGCCGCCGGCCGAATTGGGTATTCTCATCGCGCATGCCTTGGTCGGGACATTCCTGGGCATCTTGCTGGCTTATGGTTTTGTCGGCCCGCTTTCAAACGTGCTGGAATTCAAATTGAATGAATCCACCAAATTCTATCAATGCATCAAAGTCACGCTGCTGGCCAGCCTGAACGGCTATGCGCCGCAAGTCGCGGTGGAATTCGGACGCAAGGTGCTGTACTCCACCGAACGCCCGACCTTCCTCGAATTGGAAGAAGAAGTGAAACAGCGCAAGCACAAGTAAGCGGCCATGAGCGACGATTCCCAACGACCTATCATCGTCCGGCGCATCAAAAAAAGCGCGCACGGACACCATGGCGGCGCTTGGAAAATCGCCTATGCGGATTTTGTCACCGCGATGATGGCGTTTTTTCTGTTGATGTGGCTATTGGGTTCCACGACCAAAGCCACGCGCGAAGGTATCGCGGAGTATTTCAAGACGCCCTTGAAAGTCTCATTGAGCGGCGGTTCCGGAGCCGGCGATGCCTCCAGCGTTATCCAGGGCGGAGGCGAGAATCTCACGAGAAAAACCGGTCAAATGCAAAAAGCCTCCATCCCGGCCAAAAAGAAACCCATTAATCTTGAAGCCGCCAAGGCCGAGGAGATACGCCGAGAGAAAGCCAAGCTCGAAGAATTGAAAGCCAAGCTGGATAAAAAAATCGATTCTCAGCCTTTCCTCAAGCAATTCAAAAAGCAGCTCTTGATCGATATCACCGCCGAAGGGCTGCGCATACAAATCGTGGATGAAAAGAATCGCCCCATGTTCAATATCGGCAGCGCGGTGCTGCAGCCCTATGCGAAAGAACTTCTAAGTGAAATCGCCAAGGTATTGAACGATGTGCCAAATAGCATCAGTCTGTCCGGGCATACGGATGCCACGCCATATTCCGGCGGGGAGCGCGGCTACAGCAATTGGGAGCTATCGGCGGACCGGGCGAATGCTTGCCGCCGCGAATTGGTCGCGGGAGGCATTGCCGATGGTAAAATTTTGCGCGTCGTGGGGCTCAGTTCGGCGGTGTTGTTCGATAAGGCCGATCCCCTCAGCCCCAGTAATCGGCGCATCAGCATTATCGTCATGAATAAACAGACCGAAGATGCCGTGCGTCATGACGGCGAGAAACTGGAAGTCCCGCAAGACAAGCTGAAGGAGGCCACGAGTGCCGCACCGCTCCAATCTCAGCCTTGAATCCCCGCTGCTTTGGCGCAAACGAGTGCCTCCGGCCGCCCTTGCCGGACTCGCGCAATTGTTGGCGTTGCTGGTCTGCGGGTTTCTGCTGTGGTTGCCGTTGCAATGGGGTATGCGTTTAAATCTCGCACAGGCACTGATATTGGAAAGCCTATGCGCGGTAGCGATCAGCTATTCCCTCCGCTTACCGGGCTGGTGGCTGGCGATCCAAGCCCTGTTCGTGCCGGCTTTATATGGGATGTGGCTACTGGCGCTGGCGCCTGCTTGGTATCTGGCCGGGTTTGTGCTGCTGGCATCGGTGTATTGGAGCACTTATGCCACGCAAGTGCCATTGTATCTTTCGCGCCGCCGGGTATGGCAACGCGTGCTCGAACAATTGCCCACGCAACCGGGCTTGCGCTTCGCCGATCTCGGATCGGGGGTCGGCGGGCTCGTGCATTATTTGGCGCGCCGCCGCCGCGATAGCTGTTTCAGCGGCATCGAAGCCGCGCCGTTACCCTATTGGATCGGCAAGCTGCGCGCCTTGCGCCAAAGCAACGCCCTGCTCCAGTGGGGTAATTTTTGGCGCACGGATCTCGGCAATTACGATGTGGTTTTCGCGTATCTCTCGCCGGTGCCGATGCCTGCCTTGTGGGAAAAAATACGGCGCGAAATGCGCCCAGGAACGTTATTCATCAGCTATCGTTTCGCGGTGCCGGGCGTCGTGCCCCATGCGGTGATCGAGATGCGCGATCTGGGCCGCACGCAACTCTATCTCTGGCGCGTGTGACATCGGCGCCGCGAGATCTGGAATGGCCTCGCCCCTTATCCAAGATTTGATCGGCCGCCTAGGCACGGGAGACTTGCCGGTGCTCGCCGCCAGCGCCGCCGAAATTGCCAAGCAGGCTCCGCGTGGCGAACGCGTCGCGCCGGCGGACATTGCCGATATCGTTTTGCGCGATCCATTTTTCACCCTCAATGTATTGCGTGCGGTCAGCACCCGCAAGCGCAGCCGCTTGAGCAGCGAGATCACGACCATCGAGCATGCGGTGATGATGTTCGGTGCCAAGCCGTTTTTCGAACGCTTTGCCAAGCCCAAGGTGCTAGAAGAGCAATTCAAGGCGAACCCGGCGGCTTTATTGCCATTGCGCCGCACTTTGTCGCGCGCGCATCATGCCGCTTGCCAAGCACGGGATTGGGCCATCTGCCGGCAAGACATCGAATCGGAAGAAGTATATATCGCCGCCGCGATCAACGATCTGGCGGAGCAGTACCTGTGCTTGACGGCACCCGTCATGGCGGACAAGCTTACCGAAGCCATGCGCCGCGATCCGATCGGAACAGCGCCCGCGCAGCAAGCGCTGCTCGGTTTAGATTTGCGCGCCTTGTCCGAAGCGCTTGCGCAAGCGTTCAATTTGCCGGATATCCTGCGCCATTTGATCGACCCCGCGCATGGCGATAAGCCGCGAACGCAGAATGTGCAGTTGGCCGCGTCCGTCGCGCGCCATGCCGAATTTGGGTGGTATGGCAAAGCGCTGGAAGAGGACATGGCGGCGGCGGCAACGCTCTTGCATTTATCTCTGGACGAGACGGTAGGGCATATTCACCGTACCGCCGTACTCGCGGCACGCGCGTGGCGCTGGTATTTGGCGCCGCCCGCCGCGCGCTGGCTGCCGTTGCTGCCGCCGGAGGCGCCGCCGCTCGCTTCTAGCCAGGCAGTGCTGGCCTGGGCCATGCGCGCGTTACGAGAAGAGGCCGGATTGACGCGTGCCGTATTCGCGTCGTGCACGGCGGATGGCCAGGCCCTGCACGGAAAACTGGCATTTGGCGCGGAGGCGGGGTCGGCATTCGGCGGTTTCGCGATCGATTTGCGCCACTCGCATCTTTTTACGCATTTGATGAATAAGCCGCAAAACGTGTGGTTCAACGCGCAAATGCACGCCAACTTGCGGCCTCTGGTCACGCCCGAGCTGACGGCCATCGTCGGCGAGGGGGAGTTTTTCGCGGGCTCGATATTTTTTAACGGGAAACCGCTGGGCTTGCTCTATGCTGACCGGCGCGGTCATGGCCAATTGGACGAGCACGCCTATCAACGCTTCAAGGACATCAGCGGAAAAATCTCCCAGGCGCTACTCAAGCTACGGCGCTAGCCGCCGAGAATAACGTGTTGAGAATGATTTGCAGGGTAAGCGCTTCGCGTTAGACTGTCGCCTCAAATGTATTCGCCGCTATTCCATCGCTTCCCCTTTCCCCGAGCCACGGCTGGGATGCGAGGCGCCGCATGAAAGTACAGAAACTTTGGTTTGTACGGCACGGCGGCCGGGTTTCCGGGCCGTTCCCGGCCAAGCTCATCAGTCAGGATTGGATGCTGGGCCGGTTTCAAGGCGCGGATGAAGCTAGCATAGACCGCGTGTTATGGACGCCAATTCAAGAAATCCCGGAACTGCAGCCGCATATCGCCGGCATCAAGCATCGCATAGTCGGTACCGCCGACGCACCGCTAGACTGGGAACGCGAACGGCGCGAAGCCGCCTTACGCTGGGTGGACGAACGGCATCAGCGGGATCGGCGCGACCAGCGCGAAGCCAACCCGCTCGCGATAAATCGCCGTGGCCAGGAACGGCGCGTCCAGCCTGAAAGTCCGGAATGGGCGATGCTGCGCCAGCGCCATGCGGAATTGGAAGCCGCGCTCAAGCGGCGGCGCGACCGCTTCATCGGTATCAGCGGGGTATTGCTGGGACTGCTTGCCTTGGTGCTGTATGCGGTGTTCAATTTCCCGCCGATCAACCCGGTGAAAGTCGGCTTTCATGATGTTTCTGCCGCGTGTTCCGCACCGCCCGCCGCGCGCGTGAATTGGGCGCGCTGCGACAAAAACGGGGCGTGGCTCAAAGGCATGGATTTGGCCAGCGCGATGTTGCGTAAGACGCATCTGAATGCCGCGAATCTCAGTCATAGCGATCTGTCTTTCGCGAATTTGGCGGACAGCGATTTAAGCTTCGCGAATCTCGATCAGGCAAAACTGGTGGGCGCGAATTTGCGCTCCGCGAATCTCGCTTACGCGGAATTGCGCGATGCGGATTTACGCTATGCCGATCTGCGCGGCGCCAAGCTCGATACCGCCACCTTGATCGGCGCGCGCCTGGATGAGGCAAGCTGGGTGGATGGCCGGAAATGCGCCGCTATCTCGGTCGGAGAATGCAAGTAAATGGCTATCGCCGGTTTCAAGCGTATCGCTTCCGCCGACAATCCGCAATTCAAGCAACTCAAGAAAATCGCCGGCTCCGCCCGCGAGCGGCGCAAGCTCGAACAAACGCTATTGGACGGCGTGCATTTGCTGGACGCGCTGGCGCACGCGGGAGGACAGCTCGACTTAATCGCGTTGCGCGAGGGTGCGGAAGCGGTGCCGGAAATCGCGCAATGCGTGGCACGCTTCGCGGCAACCCCAAGGATCGTGCTCAATGCCGCTTTGTTCAATACTTTGTCCCCGGTCGAGCATCCGACCGGCGTGTTGGGACTGTTCGCCATTCCGCGCCCAGCGCACCATCGGCATGGTTGCTGCGTGTTGCTGGAAAACATTCAGGATCCTGGCAATCTCGGCAGTATTTTGCGTACCGCGGCGGGCGCGGGCGCGGATGCGGTCTATTTGTCCAAAGGCTGCGCCGAGGCTTGGTCGCCCAAGGCATTGCGGGCGGGCATGGGCGCGCATTTTTCGCTCGCGATTCACGAGCAGCACGACCTCATTAGCGTCATGGATCAATTCGACGCGGTATTCGCTGCTAGCCTGCATGCCGCGCTCACTCTGTATCAGGCGGATTTTAAGGGAAACGTGGCCTTCCTCTTCGGCAATGAGGGCGGAGGCTTGTCGCCCGCCTTATCGGCGGCGGCGACGCACCAAGTGAAAATTCCCATGCCAGGCAATATCGAATCGCTGAATGTCGCCGCGGCGGTGGCGATTTGCTTGTTCGAGCGCGTGCGCCAGCTTCAGCGCGGCGTTAAGCCGGTTTGATGCAGAATACTGGAGGCGATTTCCTCGATCGACATGGCGGAGGAATCGATAAAAGGAATGCCGTGCGTCTTGAACAGTATTTCCGCTTGGCGAATTTCCGTGCGGCAGTTGGAAAGCCGGGCATAATCGCTATCCGGCTTGCGTTCCTGGCGAATTTGCGCCAACCGCTCCGGGCTGATCGAAAGCCCGAATAATTTAGCTTTGAACGGAGATAGCGGCGCGGGCAAGGCATCCTGCTCGAAATCTTCCGGCGTCAGCGGGTAGTTAGCGGCGTACAGCCCATTTTGCAGGGCGAGGTAAAGACAAGTCGGCGTCTTGCCGCAGCGCGAAACGCCGGTCAAAATAATATCGGCTTGGTCGAGATGCCGGCCCAGGCCGTCATCGTGGCTCAAGGTAAAATTCACCGCGTTCATCCGGCTCAAATAGTTATTGCCGATACCGTGGGCTTTGCCGACCGCGCCCGAGGATTTTATGCCCAGCTCGGCCTCCAGCGGCGTGATGAAGGTGGCGAAAAAATCGATGAACAAGGCATTCGCGCTGGCCACGACGGCGCGCAATTCTTGATCCATCAAGGTGCTGAACACGATGGGCCGCCGGCCGTTTTCTTGCATGCTGCGGTTGATCCAATCCACGGCGGCCGCGGCACGCTTGGGCGTATCGATGAAGGGTAGCGTATGGCGCTCGAATTCAATATGATCGAACTGGGTAAGTAAACTCTTGCCCAGCGCCTCGGCGGTAATGCCGGTGCGGTCGGAGACGAAATACACGATACGTTTGTCGGGCATCGAATCACTTTACAGGGGCAATCATGCGCAATCAAGCCTACATCATCCAGTTCGAGCATCTTGGCATACACGATGTGCCGGTCGTGGGTGGGAAGAATGCCTCCTTGGGCGAAATGATCGCGCATCTTGCCCCGCTGGGCGTACGCGTGCCGGGTGGATTCGCCACCACCGCGCAAGCGTTCCGCGATTTTCTCCAGCATAACGCGCTAGAAAAGCGTATCGATGTAGCTTTGCGTCCGCTCGACGTGAGCGATGTGGACCGCCTTTCCGCCGTGGGCAGCCAAATCCGGCAATGGATCATGGAAGCGCCGCTGCAACCGGCACTGGAGCAAGCGATTCGCGATGCATGGCAGACGATGGCGGCGCAAATTCCTGGTGAGTTATCGGTGGCGGTACGTTCCTCCGCCACGGCGGAAGATTTGCCCGATGCCTCCTTCGCCGGCCAGCAGGAAACCTACCTCAATGTAAGCGGCATCGAGAATGTCTTGGCGAAAGTACGCGCGGTATTCGCCTCGCTCTACAATGACCGCGCGATCGCCTATCGCGTGCATCATGGCTTCGAGCACGCGCAGGTGGCGCTTTCCGCCGGGGTGCAGCGCATGGTGCGCAGCGATCTCGCGGCGAGCGGTGTCATGTTCACGCTCGACACCGAATCCGGTTTTCCCGATGTGGTGTTCATTACCGCATCGTATGGTCTGGGCGAGATGGTGGTGCAAGGCGCGGTCAATCCGGATGAATTTTATGTGCATAAGCCCATGCTCGCGGCCAATAAATTTGCCCTCATTCGCCGCACGCTGGGCTCCAAGGCCAAACGCATGGTGTATGGAAAAGACGGCGCGGAAACGCATATCGAAGCGGTGCCGGACGCCCAGCGCCAGCGCTTTTCATTGAGCGATAACGATGTGCTGGAATTGGCGCGCATGGCGCTGGCTATCGAGCGGCATTATGCGCGGCCGATGGATATCGAATGGGCCAAGGATGGCCAGGACGGCCAGCTCTATATCGTGCAAGCGCGGCCGGAGACAGTGAAAGCGCGCGGCACCCAAGGCGTGTTGCGGCAATACCATTTGAAGCAGCATGCACCGGTATTGATTTCCGGCCGCGCCATCGGGCAGCGTATCGGCAGCGGGCCGGTGCGAGTGATTTTGCACGCCGCCGAGATGAATCAAGTCCAGTCCGGCGATGTATTGGTGACCGATATGACCGACCCCGATTGGGAACCGGTGATGAAACGCGCCGCCGCCATCGTCACCAATCGCGGCGGGCGCACTTGCCATGCGGCGATTATCGCGCGTGAATTGGGCATCCCCGCGGTGGTGGGTTGCGGCGACGCGACCGAAAAATTAAAGGATGGTCAGCCGGTCACGGTGTCATGTGCCGAAGGCGACACCGGCTTTGTTTATACGGGTTTGCTCGATACTGAAATTCGCGACGTGAATTTGGAACAGATGCCCAAACCGCCGGTGAAAATCATGATGAACGTGGGCAACCCCGAGCGTGCCTTCGATTTCGCGAGTCTTCCCAACGATGGCGTGGGGCTCGCGCGCCTGGAATTTATTATCAACCGAATGATAGGCATTCATCCCAAGGCGGTGCTGGAATACCCGAACTTGCCCGAAGCCTTAAAACGTAGCGTGGAGGAAATTAGCGCCGGTTATGCCGACCCGGTGAGCTTCTATGTGGATCGCCTGGCGGAAGGCGCCGCCACCATCGCCGCCGCTTTCTGGCCCAAGCCGGTGATCGTGCGCCTATCCGATTTCAAATCCAATGAATACGCCAATCTCACCGGCGGCGAACGCTACGAGCCGAAAGAAGAAAACCCCATGCTCGGCTTTCGCGGCGCCGCGCGCTACGTGGCCGAATCGTTTCGTGATTGCTTCGCGCTGGAATGCCGCGCCATGAAAAAAGTGCGAGAGGAAATGGGCCTCAGCAATGTCGAGCTCATGATTCCCTTTGTGCGCACGGTGGAAGAGGGCAAGGCGGTGATCGATCTCCTCGGCCGGCAAGGCTTGCGGCGGGGCGAGCAGGGCTTGCGCGTGATCATGATGTGCGAGCTGCCTTCCAACGTGCTTCTGGCCGAGGCATTTTTACAGCACTTCGACGGCTTTTCCATCGGCTCTAACGACCTGACACAGTTGACGTTGGGTTTGGATCGCGATTCGGGCTTGGTGGCCGCGGCATTCGACGAGCGTAATGCCGCCGTCAAAATCCTGCTTCGGCAGGCCATCGCAGCGTGCCGCAAAGCAGGGAAATATGTGGGCATTTGCGGCCAAGGGCCATCGGATCATCCGGATTTGGCGCAATGGCTGGTAGCGGAAGGCATCGAGAGTATTTCACTCAATCCCGACACGGTCGTGGAAACGTGGCTGCGTTTAGCGCAGGGAGTCTAGAAAGCTTTGCCACCAACGCCGGCGGCTTTG
>DAIAMA010000139.1 GCA_027438535.1 bacterium | reverse complement strand
GGCATCGTCTTCGAATTTTTGAGCGCTTCAGCGTCTTACCGAAATCAACCCCACATTACGGATACCCGGTTAAAATAGCCTTTTTCTCACGCGATTTTCATCATGAGCATTCTGGTTAATACAAACACGAAAGTGCTGTGCCAGGGCTTTACCGGCAAGCAGGGCACTTTTCATTCGGAACAGGCGCTCGCCTACGGCACGCGCATGGTGGGCGGCGTGACGCCGGGCAAGGGCGGGCAAACGCATCTCAATCTGCCGGTATTCAATACCATGCGCGAGGCGGTGAACGCGACCGGTGCGAATGCGAGTGTGATCTATGTGCCCTCGCCGTATGCGGCGGATTCCATCATGGAGGCGGCGGATGCGGGCATCGAAGTCATCGTCTGCATCACCGAAGGCATTCCGGTGCTGGATATGCTGAAGGTGAAAGCGGCATTGCAAGCCAATGGCGCCAAGCTGATCGGCCCGAATTGCCCCGGCATCATCACCGCCGGCGAATGCAAAATCGGCATCATGCCCGGCTTTATTCATCAGCCCGGTAAAGTCGGCATCGTGTCGCGCTCCGGCACGCTGACTTACGAAGCGGTGCATCAAACCACCCGGCTCAATCTCGGCCAAACCACTTGCGTCGGCATCGGCGGCGATCCGATCAAGGGCTTGGATTTCATCGATTGCCTGGAAATGTTTCAGAACGATCCGGCCACCGAAGCCATCGTGATGGTGGGCGAAATCGGCGGCACGCGTGAGGAAGAAGCCGCGGATTATATCCAGGCGCATGTCAAAAAACCCGTCGCTGCCTACATCGCGGGTCAAACCGCGCCTAAGGGTAAACGCATGGGTCATGCCGGCGCGATTATCAGCGGCGGCAAGGGCCAGGCGGAAGATAAAATTCGCGCGCTGGAAAAAGCGGGCGTGGTGGTGGCGCGCTCGCCGGCGGAAATCGGCGAGGCGCTGACGATGGCGATGGGGCGCGTTTAAGCCATCATGAAAATCGCACTGGCGCAAATCAACTGCCTCGTCGGCGATCTGGAAGGCAATGCCGCGCTGATTCTCGATAACGCCCAGCGCGCCAAGGCGCAGGGCGCGACGCTCATGGTCACGCCGGAGCTGGCATTGACCGGTTATCCGCCGGAAGATTTGTTGCTGCGCGAGGGTTTTCTGAGCAGCACGCTGGAAATATTGCACAGGCTCGCCGCGCAAGTGAGCGGGATCACGCTGGTGGTCGGGCATCCCGATGAAGTGGATCGCCAGCGCTTCAACGCCGCCTCGGTGTTGCGCGACGGCAGAATTATCGCGACTTACCACAAATTCAAATTGCCGAATCACACCGTGTTCGACGAAGTGCGCTATTTCACTTCCGGTACCGAGCCCTGCGTGTTCGAACATGAGGGAGTGCGTTTTGGCATCAATATTTGCGCCGATATTTGGGAGCAAGCGCCGGCGCAGCGCGCCAAACAAGCCGGCGCGCAAGTGCTGCTGGTGTTGAATGCCTCGCCTTATCATATGCAAAAGCAGCCGACGCGCCATGCGGCGATTGCCGAGCGCATTCGCGAGACCGGCATGCCCATGCTGTACACGAATCTGGTGGGCGGGCAGGACGAACTGGTGTTCGATGGCATGTCTTTCGTCATGAACCGCGGCGGCCAATTGGCGTATCAGCTACCCGCGTTTGAAACTGCTTTGGGTTTGGTCGAGCTCGATGCCGAAGGTTTTGTGTCCGGGAGCGTGGCGCAAGAAATTTCCTTGGAAGCGGGCGTGTACGGCGCGCTGACCCTCGGGGTACGCGATTATGCGGGTAAGAATGGTTTCAAAGGCGTGGAGCTGGGCTTATCCGGCGGCATCGATTCGGCGCTGACCTTGGCGATCGCGGTCGATGCCTTGGGTAAAGACCGGGTACATGCGGTGATGATGCCCTCCGAGTTTACCGCCGGCATCAGCATGGAGGATGCGCGCGAAATGGCGCGGTGTTTGGGCGTGCGTTACTCGGAAATCACCATCAAGCCGATGTACGACGTTTTTCTCAACAGCCTGGCGGATGAATTCAAGGAGTTGCCCTTCGATACCACGGAAGAGAATATCCAAGCGCGCATACGCGGCACGTTGCTGATGGCTTTGTCGAATAAATACGGCACGCTGGTGCTGACCACTGGCAACAAAAGCGAAATGGCGGTGGGCTACGCCACGCTCTACGGCGATATGGCGGGCGGTTTCGGCGTGCTGAAGGATATTCCCAAGACGCTGGTGTATCGCTTGGCGCATTATCGCAACAGCATAAGCCGGGTGATTCCGGAGCGGGTGATCACCCGCGCGCCGAGCGCGGAATTGCGCGCCAATCAAGTCGATCAGGATTCTTTGCCGCCGTATGCCATACTGGATGGCATCATGGAGGCTTACGTGGAGCACGATCTCTGCCCGGGGGAGATCGTGGCACTGGGTTTTAACGAAAAAGATGTGCGGCGCGTGGTGACCTTGATCGACCGCAACGAATACAAGCGGCGCCAAGCGCCGGTCGGCGTGCGCGTCACCCAACGCGGATTTGGCAAGGATAGACGCTATCCGATAACATCCCGGTATCGACCCAAATTCTGAAGGAGAGAGGCATGAAAAAAATAGAAGCCATCATCAAGCCGTTCAAGCTCGACGAAGTGCGCGAGGCGCTGGCCGAAGTCGGCGTCACCGGCCTTACCGTCACCGAAGTGAAGGGTTTCGGGCGGCAAAAGGGACATACGGAGCTCTATCGCGGCGCGGAATATGTGGTGGATTTCCTGCCCAAGGTCAAAATCGAAGTCGTGGTCGGCTCCGATAAACTCGACGCGGTGCTCGAAGCCATCGTCAAAGCGGCGCGCACCGGCAAGATCGGCGACGGCAAAATTTTCGTGATGAGCGTTGAGCACGTGGTGCGGATTCGCACCGGCGAAACCAACGAATCCGCCATTTAGCTAAAACTCGCGTAGCCGAGCCTACATCCCTCTCTCCCGCTTGCAGGAGAGAGTTAGGAGAGAGGGGATGCAGAGTTCTTTAACCGCGCTACCAGAATTGATACCACGGCTTAGCTAAGCCGACCGGTGCATTTTTCAAGTATTTGCTGTTGGGAAAGGTCTTTTCCAGCACCCGCTTCGCATCGTTGGAGAGATCGGGCAAGCCCATTTTATCGTAGGCATGCATCAGCACCGCCAGCGCTTCTTCCGTGGCCGGGGTGCGCGGATAGGTCTTCAGCAGGTTTTGCGCGCGGTTTGCCGCCGCTACATACGCGCCGCGCCGGTAATAATATTGCGCCACTTGCGATTCGTGCGAGGCTAGGGCATTAACCAGATAATCCATGCGCTTGATCGCATCCGGCGTGTATTTGCTGCCGGGGAATTTGGTAACCAGCTCCTTGAAGGATTCGAAGGCTTCGCGCGCCGCTTTCGGGTCACGGTCGGACAAGTCCTGCTTGACCACATAGCCGAGGAAGCCGAGATCGCCGTTGAAATTGACCAGGCCCTTGAGGTAATAGGCGTAGTCCACGTTCGGATGGTTCGGGTGGAGCTTGATGAAGCGATCGCACGCGGCGATGGCCGACGCCGGCTCGTTATCCTTGTAATAGGCATAAGCGATTTCGAGTTGCGCCTGCTGTGCGTAGCGCCCGTAAGGGTAGCGCGCTTCGAGCTTCTCGAAATACTTGATGGCTTGGGTATATCCTCCGTCATCCATCGATTCCTTGGCCGTGGTATACAGTTTCTGTGCCGACCAGTTTTTGGTCTCGTCTTGCACTTCCGGCAACAGGCCGCAGCCGGCCAGCCACAAAACGAGGAATAAAGCTAAACTTACGCGCATGTCGAAACCCCAAGTGAATGCGCACGATTATACCCAATCCGCGGACGCCCGGCAGCCGCTGATACTGGCTATTCCGGGCCATCTTTCCGGCGCGCGGCTGGATCAAGCGCTGGCCGAACTGCTGCCGCAGTATTCGCGCAGCCGATTGCAAGCATGGATTAGCGAGGGTGCCATCACCCTGGATGGCGTGATCGTCACGCCTAAGCGCAAGGTATGGGGCGGGGAAGCGGTGCGGGTCGAGCCCGTGGCGCATCCGTCGGACACTTCCCCGCGCGCGGAGGCGATCGGTCTCGATATCGTGTTCGAGGACGAGGCGATTCTGGTCATTAATAAACCGGCGGGGCTGGTGGTGCACCCCGGCAGCGGCAACTGGTCGGGTACGCTGCTGAATGCCTTGTTGCATCACGCGCCGCAGTTGCAAATACTGCCGCGCGCCGGCATCGTGCATCGCTTGGATAAAGAAACCAGCGGGCTGTTGGTAGTGGCGAAAACCCTGGAAGCGCAAACCGATTTGGTGCGCCAACT
>DAIAMA010000138.1 GCA_027438535.1 bacterium | reverse complement strand
TGCTCAGCAACAGGAACAGCAACAGACGCAAGGCGAAATCCGCGCTAAAAGCCAAGGCGCGCGCCACGGGACCGGCGGCACGTAGACGCAGTTCGACCCCCTCCGGGGTTTCAATCTCGCGGTAAGTATCGAGCATTACGCTTGGATGACAATAGTATCGGCAATCAGATCGTGGATGCAGCGGCGCGATTTTTGAAAAATGAACAAGGGGTCAACGATTGAAAATACCATCCCCGCGAATGGAACGCCCCCGATCAAGCCAGGCACAAAAATCCTGAGAAGAAATATCCGCGCCAGTCCAGCATGGCTACCGTCGGTACGCACGATTTTCACACCCAGTAATCGCTTGCCTAGGGTCTGCCCCGAACGCGACAGCATGAGCAAATTGACGATTAGCAACGCCACTACCCCCAGCAAACCGGCAATGAACGCGATTCCTAGCGCAATCCCGCCTCCCGCATGCTTGCTGCTGAACGCCCGCGAATCCAAACCCCAGGAATACCGCCGGAAGCATAAACATGAGCGCATCTAGAATAACCGCGCCGAGCCGCGTCCCGCGTCCCGCAAGTTCGCTTTCCACATCATCGGCGGCATCCTCGACGTGCGCATTCGGGGGTTGATAAGGATTGAAATCAGCCATGACGCGCCTCCCTTAGGTATTTTTTTGTCTCTTGGCTGACACGATGTTAGGGGATTCCGCTGGCATTGGCAAACCGCGCGCTAGCAATAAAAATGGCCGGGAAAACCCGGCCATTTTTATTGCTAGCACATCGGAAATTTAGATCACCGCTTCTGGCTCTTCCTCGAACACCAGCTTGATCTGCCCGGCATCATCCATATCTACCGTGACATTGCCGCCCTTCGCCAAGCGCCCGAACAGCAGCTCATCGGCCAGCGCTTTGCGGATGGTGTCTTGAATCAGGCGCGCCATCGGACGTGCGCCCATCAGCGGGTCGAAGCCCTTCTTCGCCAGATGATCCTTAAGCGCATCGGTGAAGCTCGCTTCGACTTTCTTCTCGTGCAACTGCTCTTCGAGCTGCATCAGGAATTTATCCACCACGCGCATGATGACTTCCGTATCCAGCGACTTGAAGGAGATGGTCGCGTCCAAGCGATTCCTGAACTCGGGCGAGAACAGGCGCTTGATATCGATCAGCTCATCGCCGGATTTTTCCGGCGTGGTAAAGCCGATGTGGGCCTTGTTCAAGGCTTCGGCCCCGGCATTGGTGGTCATGATGATGATCACGTTGCGAAAATCCGCCTTGCGCCCGTTGTTATCGGTGAGCGTGCCGTGATCCATCACTTGCAGCAGAATATTGAAAATATCCGGGTGCGCTTTTTCGATCTCGTCCAACAGCAGCACGGAGTAGGGATGCTTGGTGATGGCTTCCGTCAGCAAGCCGCCTTGATCGAAACCGACGTAGCCCGGGGGGGCACCCACCAATCGCGATACCGAATGGCCCTCCATGTATTCGGACATGTCGAAGCGGATCATCTCGATGCCCAGTTGCATCGCCAGCTGCTTGGTCACCTCGGTCTTGCCGACGCCGGTCGGACCTGCGAGCAGGAAGCAGCCGATCGGCTTGGACGGATCGGCCAGGCCCGAGCGGGCCATCTTGATCGACGCGGCCAGCGCCTCGATCGCCGGATCCTGGCCGAATACCACGGCTTTGAGATCGCGATCCAGGTTTTTCAGCGCCGAACGGTCATCCGAAGAAACGTTCTTGGGCGGGATGCGCGCGATCTTGGCCACGATCTCTTCGATCTCTTTCGGCGTGATGATTTTTTTCTGCTTCGACTTGGGCAAGATACGTTGCGCCGCGCCCGCTTCGTCGATGACGTCGATGGCTTTATCCGGTAAATGGCGATCATTGATGTACTTGGCCGACAATTCCGCCGCGGTGGACAAGGCCGCCGCGGTGTATTTGACGCCATGATGCGCTTCGAAGCGCGATTTCAAGCCGCGTAGGATTTCCACCGTCTCGGCGACGGAGGGCTCGGGCACGTCGATTTTCTGGAAACGGCGCGACAGCGCGTGATCTTTTTCGAAGATACCGCGATATTCGTTATAGGTCGTGGCGCCAATGCATTTCAGCTGGCCGGAACTCAAGGCCGGCTTGAGCAAATTCGACGCATCCAGCGTGCCGCCGGAGGCCGCGCCCGCGCCGATCAGCGTATGAATTTCGTCGATGAACAAGATCGCCTTATTGTTATCCAGTAGGTGTTTCAACACGGCTTTCAAGCGCTGCTCGAAATCGCCGCGATATTTAGTGCCGGCCAAGAGCGCGCCCATATCCAGCGCATACACCGTGCTTTGCGCCAAGACTTCCGGCACATTGCCCTCGACGATGCGGCGCGCCAAGCCTTCCGCGATCGCGGTTTTGCCCACGCCCGCCTCGCCCACCAGCAGCGGGTTGTTTTTGCGCCGGCGGCACAGCGTCTGAATCACGCGCTCCAACTCCAGGTCGCGTCCGATCAGAGGATCGATCTTACCGAGCAAGGCTTGGGCGTTCAGATTCTGGGTGAAATTTTCGAGCGCGGTCGCCGGCTGTTGCTCGGGCTCCGCCTCGTGCTCGGCTTCGCCGCCACCACCCTTGCCATGGCCAGCGCTGTCTTGCACCTTGCTGATGCCGTGGGAAATATAATTCACCACATCCAGCCGGGTGACGCCTTGCTGATGCAGGAAGTACACCGCATGGGAATCTTTCTCGCCAAAAATCGCAACCAGCACATTCGCGCCGGTGACTTCTTTTTTACCGGAAGATTGCACATGCAGAATCGCGCGCTGAATCACGCGCTGGAAACCGAGCGTGGGCTGGGTATCGACTTCGTCGGTGCCGCTCACCACCGGCGTGTGCTGCACCACGAAATCGGACAGTACTTTGCGCAGCTCTTCGATATTCGCCGCGCAGGCGCGTAGCACTTGTGCGGCGGAGGGATTATCCAGCATCGCCAGCAACAGATGTTCCACCGTGATGAACTCGTGACGCTTCTGCCGCGCCTCGACGAACGCCATGTGGAGAGAGACTTCAAGTTCTTGCGAGATCATCTACGTTTCTTCCATCACGCACTGCAAGGGATGTTGGTGCCGCCTTGCAAAAGAGACTACCAGATCAACCTTCGTCGCGGCAATATCTTTCGGAAAAACCCCGCATACGCCCATGCCTTCCCGATGCACTTTGAGCATAATCTGGGTAGCCCGCTCCCGGTTCATATCGAAAAACTTCTGCAACACCACCACCACAAACTCCATCGGCGTAAAGTCGTCGTTCAACACCAGCACCTTGTATAGGGGCGGTGGTTTAATTTTAGTTTCGCGCGGCTCCAGTATTGTGCCAAGTTGATCCTTTTGTGCCATGTTTCCACCCGATGTTTTTCTATTGTGGGACTGCACTCTCCTCTTATCAAGCCCCACCTTTGATTTAACGCAAAATACTTGACGAATCCCCTGAGCCAGGGGCAAACTGGCTTTGGTCTTTGGTTTGAAAGTGTTTTTCGGTATTCGTTCGCCGCTTCAGTTTCAAACCGAATTTAGGGGTTTTGTGACCAGCCCAGCAACAACGGAGTAAGCAACATGGCAATTGGTACCGTCAAGTGGTTTAACGACGCAAAAGGCTTTGGCTTTATTACACCGGATGAAGGCGGCGAAGACGTATTCGCCCACTTTTCCGCGATTGAAATGGCAGGGTTCAAAACGTTGAAAGAAGGTCAGCGCGTTCAGTACGAGCTGGCCGACGGCCCGAAAGGCAAGAAGCAAGCCGCCAATATTCGCGCGGCGTAAGCCCCGCCCTGGCAAACGGGGCGAAGTCGGCTTCATTCCCAGCCCCCTATGATTTGCCACCGTGCAAGAGATTGCGCGGTGGCCTTCGTTCGTTCCCACAACGCCCTAGCGGGCTCCATGCTTCACTTTATCAGTCCCTCGGCCCGCATGGCCTCGCGTACCGCCGGGCGTGCCGCGATACGCTCGCTATAAGCGCTCAAGACGGGCCACTTCGAGAGCGCTATCTGGGTCGGTTTGGTCCAGCTCAGCACCGTGAACAGGTAGCCATCGGCCACGGTAAAAGTCTCGCCCATCAGATACGATTTACCCTGAAGCTGGGTACTCAAATAATCAAAGCGTTGCATCAGCGCATCGCGCGCAAAGGCTTTCACCTCGTCGCTGGCCTTGGGGTTGAACAAAGGCGAAAACCCTTTGTGCAACTCCGAGGTAATGTAATTTAGCCACTCCATGAGCCGGTACCGCGGCAAGGTGCCCGCCGCGGGCGCGAGCTTCGATGCCGGCGCCTGGTCGGCAATGTATTGCACGATGGCCGGACCTTCGGTAAGCACGCTACCATCATCCAAGGCCAGCACGGGCACATAGCCCTTGGGATTAATCGCCTTGAAATCCGCGCCGTCCGCGGTCTGCT
>DAIAMA010000137.1 GCA_027438535.1 bacterium | reverse complement strand
ACGAATACATCGCCCTCCTCGAATTGCACATCGCTATGCCAGCGCGTGGCCTTCGTGGTGAGCGCGAAGCGCCGCCGTGCGCCAAGCTGCTCTTTGCATGCCGCCCAATTGGCATGCACCGTCAAGCGGGTGAATTCGTGATAGTCCAGCCCGGCCCGGATCAACTGCTTATCGTCCACAGTAAACCCCAATGGCTCAACTAAGTGCAGCCGTGTGCCGCTATTGGCACAGAGGCGGATGATATTCCCGGTATTGGGCGGGATTTCGGGTTGAAACAGTACCAAATCCAACATTTTCTTGTATCCAAAATAAAAAACCGTTATTGTTAAGTATCAATAACCTGCAAAGTATATATGAAGTTGTACTTAAACATGGTCTGGAGCGCGCATGGCGCGGCCTGAAAAAATTCGGCTAGGCGAGATTCTCGTCGGCCAGAAAATTATTTCGGAAGAGCAGCTTAAGCTCGCGCTCGAGGAGCAGAAGCGCACCGGACGCAAGCTGGGGCGGTTCTTCGTCGAGCAAGGCTATGTGACCGAGGAGCAGATATCGGAAGCCATCGCCAAGCAGCTCAACATTCCCTTTATCAATCTCAAATACTACAACCTCAAGCCGGAGATCGTGCGCCTGTTGCCGGAAACCCAGGCACGCCGCTTTCGCGCCATCGTGATGGAGCAGAAAGGGCAAGGCGTGCTGGTGGGAATGGCGGATCCGACCGACCTGTTTGCTTATGACGAGATTGCGCGCATCGTGAAGCGCGATATCAATCTCGCGGTGGTGAACGAAACCTTGCTGCTCGCCACCATCGACCGCATGTACCGGCGCACGGAAGAAATCTCCGATCGCGCATGAGCTGGAAGCCGATTTGGGCGAGGATACGGCGGTCGATTTTGGCGCCTTGGGGCAGAATCAAAGCCTCGAAGACGCACCGGTGGTAAAACTGTTGCAATCGGTGTTCGAGGACGCGGTGCAGATTCGCGCCTCGGATATCCACATCGAGCCGCAAGAAAAGCGCGTGCAGATCCGGTTCCGTATCGACGGCATGCTGCATATGCAAACCGAAGCCGATCCCAAGATCGCGGGCGCGCTGGCCTTGCGCCTCAAGCTCATGTCGGGCTTGGATATTTCGGAAAAACGTTTGCCGCAGGACGGGCGCTTCAATGTGAAATTGAAAAACCAGTCGATCGACGTGCGGATTTCCAGCATGCCGACGCAGTACGGCGAATCGGTGGTGATGCGCTTGCTGAGCCAAGACACGGGCATTCCCAGCCTGGATCATTTGGGCTTTCCGGCGGATATGCTGAAACGCTTCCGCGAGCTTTTCACCCAGCCGCACGGCATGGTGCTGGTGACCGGCCCCACCGGCAGCGGCAAAACCACCACGCTGTATTCGGTGCTGTCGGAACTCAATTCGGTGAACACGAAAATCATCACCGTCGAGGACCCGGTGGAATATCGTTTGCCCGGCATCAATCAAGTGCAGGTGAACGAAAAAATCGATCTGAGCTTTTCGCGCGTGCTGCGCTCCGCTTTGCGCCAAGACCCGGACATCATGCTGATCGGCGAAATGCGCGATCAAGAGACCGCGCAGATCGCGATGCGCGCCGCTATCACCGGCCATATGGTGCTTTCCACCCTGCATACCAACGATGCGGTCGGCACGCCGATACGCTTGCTGGATATGGGCGTGCCGCGATACATGGTGGCGATGTCGGTGCGCGCGGTGCTGGCGCAGCGCCTGGTGCGCCTGGTGTGCGAAAGCTGTGCTACCGGCTATGCGCCGCTGCCATCGGAATTAACCTGGCTCGGCATGGAAATCGGCGAGGAGGCAAAGAACCGGCAATATGTGCACGGGCGCGGTTGCACCCATTGCAACGGCACCGGTTACCAAGGCCGCGTCGGTGTGTACGAAATGATGGAAATGACTGCCCCGCTGGCGGAAGCGGTGAACCATCACGACCCCAACCACTTCATCAAGCTCGCGCGGAGCCAAATGGCGGGCTGGTCGCTGCGCCGCCATGCGATAGCGCTGGCCGCGAACGGCAAAACCACGGTCGCGGAAGCCATGCGCGTGAGCAATATGGCGGAAGATTAAAAAAGTGAACCACGGGGGGCACGGAGAGCACGGAGAAATCAAGGATTGTGACGCCGAAATAATCGAATCCGTTTTATCGGCGGCGACACGGGTACATCAAGCGTTTGGTCCTGGTTTACTGGAATCGGTGTATGAGATGGCGCTGGCAATTGAACTGACGGAAGCAGGAATTCGAGTACAGCGCCAAGTGGAGATACCGGTGACCTATCGTGGCAAAGCGCTAGGGGTGGGCTTTCGTGCCGATATGATTGTGGCGGAGAGTTTGCTGTTGGAAATTAAGGCGGTTGAGGATTTTAATGCCGTACATCTTGCACAGTTGATGACTTATTTGAAGCTGTTGCAGTTCAAACGTGGCTTCCTCCTCAACTTCAATTGCCGCTTGATGAAACAAGGCATTAAACGTGTCTCGATATGAGGAGTTCATATGACCTGTTGTCAGGTTTTCCCCGTGCCCTCCGTGTCCCCCGTGGTTAAAGGGATTTAGCCGAGCATGCCGATCTTCGCTTATAAGGGCCGCAACCCGCGTGGCGAGCTGGTGGAAGGTACTTTGGAAAACACCAGTTCGAGCGCGGTTGCGGATCAATTGTTTAACAGCAGCATCACGCCGATCGAGATCAATCCCGCGCCGGCTGGCACGAGGCGCGCCGGCGGCGGCTTCCTGGCCAAACTCACGGAGCAAAAAATCGGGACGCTGGATGTGCTGCTGTTCAGCCGGCAGATGCATACGCTGCTGCGCGCCGGTGTGCCGATCATGCGCGCGCTGGCGGGTTTGCAGGAATCGACCATCAACAAAACGTTCGCCAAGCTGCTGCAAGACTTGCGCGATAGCTTGGATGCGGGACGCGAATTGTCGGCGGCGATGCGCCGCCACTCCCAGGTGTTTACCCCATTCTTTATTAGCATGGTGCGCGTGGGCGAGCTGACTGGCCGGCTGGAAGAAATCTTCCTGCGCTTGTTTTTTCATTTGGATTTCGACCGCCGCACCCGCGAGCAGATCAAGGCGGCCTTGCGCTACCCGACGTTCGTGGTCATCGCGCTCGTGGTCGCGATGGCGGTGATCAATATTTGGGTGATCCCGGCTTTTGCCAAGGTGTATGCCGGATTCAAGGCGGAGCTACCGTTCTTGACCAAGATGCTGATCGCGACATCGAATTTCACCGTGCACTATTGGCCGCTGCTGCTGGCGGTGACGGTGGCGGCGATTGTCGGCTTCCGGCTTTACATTCAAACTTCGGCCGGCAAGTACCGATGGGATAAGTTTAAATTGCACATCCCGGTAGTGGGCGATATCGTGAAAAAGGCGACCCTTGCGCGTTTCGCGCGCAGCCTGGCGCTGGCGGTGAAAAGCGGCGTGCCCATCGTGCAAGGTTTGACGGTGGTGGCGAAAGTCGTGGATAACGATTACATTGCGCAGCGTATCGAGCAAATGCGCGATAGCGTGGAGCGCGGCGAGACGATTTTACGCACGGCGATGACTGCCGGCGTGTTCACGCCGGTGGTGCTGCAAATGGTGGCGGTGGGCGAGGAAACCGGCGCGATCGACGAATTAATGGAGGAAATCGCCGACATGTACGACCGCGAAGTGGAATACCAGGTAAAGAACCTGTCTGCGCAGATCGAGCCGATTTTGATTGTTGCGATAGGCGGGATGGTGCTGGTGCTGGCGCTGGGCGTGTTCCTGCCGATTTGGAATTTGGGCCAAGTGGCGCTCGGCAGATAGCATATGGCGGAGTATAGTGCGCTCGCCAAGCGGGAGAGGATAAGGCCGGTCGTGAAGCGTGCACGGGGATTTACGCTGATCGAATTCCTGGTGGTGGTGATCATCATTAGCACGCTGGCCGCCGTGCTGCTGGACCGGATGTTGTTCTATCAGGAGGCGGCGGAAAAAGCCGCGATGGAGCAAATGGCGGGCACGCTGCGCAGCGCATTGCATTTGCAAATCGCCGACCGTTTATTGCATGGCAAAGCGGCAGATATTGCCGCTTTGGCACAGGATAACCCGATGGACTGGTTGGCGGAGCAGCCCGCGAATTACGTGGGTGTGCGTTTCGCGCCGAAGCCTGGCGAAGTACCCAAGGGGAATTGGTATTTTGACCTCAAGGATAAGAATTTGGTGTACGTGGTAGCGCACGGCGCCCATTTCGCTCCGGACTCGGCGGGGCGCAAGGAAGTGCGCTATCAAGTGCGGCTAGTGTATGGCCGGGAAGCGCAAGCGAGCCGGAATCCAGCCGAAATTAACGGCGTTATTCTGGCCTTGGTGGAACCGTATCATTGGTTCTGATGCGATAAGCGTGCTTACGGGCATGCTTATTGCTGTGTAGTGT
>DAIAMA010000136.1 GCA_027438535.1 bacterium | reverse complement strand
ACGCGGATATACCACTTTCGGGTGCTTCAACAACGTCGCCAAGCTCAACCCGCAAGTGGTGTATGTCTGGTCGGAGGTGTTGAAGGCAGTGCCGGGATCGCGCCTGGTACTGAAATACAAAGACTCGTTCAACGATCCCTTCGTGCATGCGCATTATTTGGAACTGTTCGCGCACTGCGGTATCGGCCCGGAGCGGATCGATTTGGTAACCGAAAAACTCAGCTTCACCGAACATCTGGCGCGGTATCGTGAAATTGACATCGCGCTCGACCCGTTTCCCTTCAATGGCTCCACCACCACCTTCGAAGCCCTGTGGATGGGCATTCCCGTCGTTACCCTTGCCGGGCACAGCATGGTCGCGCGTTGGGGCGCTTCCATGTTGCGGCGTGTGGGCTTATCCGATCTCGTCGCGGCCACGCCCGCCGACTATATCGTCACGGCCGCGCGCCTGGCCGCCGACTTGCCACGCTTGACCGCGATCCGCGCCGACTTGCGCAACCGTGTCGCCAAGTCGCCGCTGTGCGCTGTGCGCCGCCGCACCCAGCAGTTGGATCGCGTGTTTCAATATATGTGGCGGGCATGGTGCGCATCGAATTAGCAAACGCAAGTCGCGCCGGCGGGCTGATAGGCCGGCTTGCATTGCGCGCGCGGATAACGCGGTAGATAATCACGCCATCTCCCGCATAGGTGCGCCCCATGCTTCCGGAACAAATCGCACAGATCAAGCGCCGCATCGTCGAACTTGGCATCGAGCATCGCGATCTGGACGAAGTCATCGCCCGCCTCGTCGCCGACCCCAGCCCCGACGAACTGCAACTCCGCCGTCTGAAGAAACGCAAGCTGTGGTTGAAAGACGAAATCGCGCGCTTGCAGATGCAGATCACGCCGGATATTCCGGCTTAGCCGGGAGTTATCTCTCTCAAGGCCCCTTGCGGCTAATCGCCTGTAAAAACTCCGCCCGCTTCGCCGCATCGTCTTGCAGCAGTCCCGCAAAAGCTTGGGTATACACCCGCTCATCCCCGCGCCGGTCTTCGCCTAAGAGTAAACACAACTGCTCCGCCTCGATCACGCACGCCGCGCCCAGCGCTTTGCCATGGGTGATGAGCGCCTCGGCGATATCGCGTGTCATCCACTCTTGATAGGTAAAGCGGTGGCCGATGGCATCCACCATGCGCGCAATACGGCCGAAGCCGTGCAGACGGCCGCCGGGGATATAGGCGACGTGGGCTAGTCCGCGAAACGGCACGAGGTGATGCGGACACACGCCGTGAATGGCGATGCCACGCACCACCACCATATCTTCGCGGTCGTCGTCGAAACCTTCTCCCAGTGCATCGGCGGGGTCGATGCCATAGCCGCCGAGCAGGCGTTTTTCCCACAGCTCGCGCACGCGCTTGGCGGTTTTCCCGGTGTGCACCGAATCGGGCGCGACGCCGCAGGCGCGCAGCAGATCGGTGACGGCGGCTTCAAACGCGGTGGGGTTGAAGGGCGCGATTTGCGCGATGCCGGCGCCTTCGCGCCGGCTGCCGGGCGGGGGATGATCGTGTACGCAAAGGGGTGGGCTTGAATTCATGGGACGCTCGCGTGAGAATGAGTGCTCATGTTAAACCTGCCATCCACGCTTTTAAAGGGATCAATCATGCGCCATATTTTGCATACTGTATTTCGTTGGCTAACGGCCGGCGCATTGTGCTTGTGGGTGACGGATTTAGCCGCCGCCGAGCCTAATAAGACCGGCGTGGTGGTGCTGCATGGCAAGTGGGGCGATCCCAATGGTTACACACTGCCGTTCGCACGGCATATGGAAAGCGCGGGTTATTTGGTCACGAGCCCGGAAATGCCCTGATCGGGCCGCAGGCTCTACGATACCGGTTTGGACGGCGTAGTTGCCGAGATCGGCACGGCGGTGAAATCGCTCAAGGATAAGGGCGCCGATAAGGTATGCGTTGCGGGCCATAGTTTGGGCGCGGCAGGCGCCATCTACTACGCGGGCCGTGTGCAAGTCGATTGCCTGATCGTGCTGGCGCCGGGCCATTTCCCGGAAGGCAAAGCCATGCGCGGATGGACCCAGCAGGATCTCGCGAAAGCCAAAGAGATGGTGGCCAAAGGCGAGGGCGACGATAAAGCCTGGTTCGAGGATTACAACACCGGCAATCGGACAAAAAAAGTGCGGATGTCCGCCAAGGTCTATATCGAATATTTCGATGGCGATGGCCCCATGAATATGACGAGCAACGTGAGCCGGATACTCCCCGGCACGCGTGTGCTATGGGTGGTCGGCGCGGAAGAGACGGAGGGAGCCAAGCGCATGGGCGGCATGGCCTATCAAAAAATGCCTGCTGGCATCAGCACGCAATTCGTCGAAGTCCCGGGCGGCCATGTGACGGTGCCGGGAAAAGCGATTGAAGTCGCAACGGCTTGGATTCGCGATAATGTGCAGTAGGGCCTAGGAATTTGCCGGATTGAAAGGAAATCGGCTGCTGATTCTGGCGACGTTCCTTCTATGTGAATTTCCCCCGGAACGCAGGGTTTGGCCACATACTCACCCGCTACGCGAATGACGCGCCACATACTTACGAAGCACATTATCCATAAGCGATTGCCAACCGTCACCGGTAGACTTGAAGTAGGTAACAACCTCTGGGCTGTAACGCACGGACACGAGCAGCTTCTTGTTTTCGGATTTCGGCCGACCACGCAAGGCTTTTAGCGGAACCATGGCTTTCAGTTGCTTTGGCGTAAGCGGCTGTGCGTCGGGGTCGCTCCTGGCTGCCGCGGTAAGGGTTTTGTCTTCTTCCGCGGTGGGCATGCGGACAGTGGGTCGTTTAGAAATTTTTGACATAGTGTTTTACCTCGCGACGGTTGGCGCGGCGAAGGCTGATGATCCTTCGCACTTTGCCTCGATCTACAAACGCCACGTAATACAGGATATCGGTCTTCGGAGCGAGGGCGATCATTCGCGTCTCGTTGTACTCGAACCTGTTGTCAACCCATACCAGCGCGGCTTCCCAATCGAGATCGCCTGCCATACGCAGTGACACGCCATGCTTTATTTGGTTTGCCGCGTCCTTAGCTGAATCGAACTCGATACGCATCCTTTATTGTAGCTACAGAAAAGATGGCTGTCAATGGACGGCGTGGTGGACCGCCTATGGGGCCGAACGGCAGAGCTCACCTGCGAGTGGCGCGGCAGCACCACGAGTTAGATGGAGCGAATAAAAGGGGTTAGGCAAGGATAGCTTTGATTTCATCTATACTTTGCTGCATTGGGTCGATAACCCTATAACCCTTCTCCACGACCTTTCTTGCGAATGTTCCATCACAGGTCACTAATATGGGATGTGATTGTCCACCGAGATATGCGAGGGCGTTCACGATTGATTGATAGATGAGAGCATCCCAGTCGTTCTTTCCTCGTTTAAGATTTAGGTCGGCAATGACCATATCCAGCGATGTTTCGCTTTTAACATTAGATATGATTTCTTGTCCAATTATGTGGAAATTTGTTTCCTTGTGGTGCTTCGAGAACTGTCGAAGTACACGCTCTGCGGTGTCCTTAGATATACGCCCGTGTTTGGCAAAAAGCCGCATTTTCCTCTCAAACTCTTTACAAACTTGGTCATTGACTACGAAGTGAAGTGCGTGAGTCATCTTCGTTTCAGGAGACGTCAACCACTTCACCTCGTCCGAACCGTCCTCTGGAATGAATTTCTTCAACAGGGCGCTAGTGTCGAAAAACAGCACCTTGATGACCATGTCACGCCCCCCTTTTCTTGCCTAACGTTATGCACCAGACCCACCGGTCAGTACCATTGAAAATCGTAAAACATGTTGGTTCGCAATAACTGCTTGATTCATTCTGGTGTTCCAAGTTTGCCTGCCCGCATACGTAATAATAATGCGGATAGTTGAGCGAACCACCCTTATTGGGGAAATGTTCTAGTGTCTGCTAGTGTCGTTACAGGCATTAGCATAAAGATACGTACCGCCGTCAGTGTGCCGATAGCCACCCTTCAACGAACGTATTTAAGACCGAGCCAAAAAACAATTGCAGCAAATCGTTGAGAAAGCGTTGCCCGAGCGGTGTCGGGCGGATGTGGGTGAGATCGCGGGTAATCAGGCCGCGCGTTTCGGCTTCGCGTAAGGGACGTTCCACACTAGTCAGCGGCAGGCCGGTACGCGCTTGGAATAGCGTTGAGGGAAACCCCGTCGTTAGCCGCAGCGCATTCATCATGAATTCGAACCCCAGTTCACTGGCATTGATGTCGTGCTGCTCTTGTAGCGCATGGCCGGTCAGTGCGTGTTCCATATAGGCTTTGGGCTGCTTGTAGCACATACGGCGCGTGACGCGATCCTGCGCGGTGAGCTTGCTGTGCGCGCCCGCGCCGATGCCGAGGTAGTCGCGAGGTAAAACACTATGTCAAAAATTTCTAAACGACCCACTGTCCGCATGCCCACC
>DAIAMA010000135.1 GCA_027438535.1 bacterium | reverse complement strand
GCGAGCTTGATCGCATCGTGCAGATAGGTTTGATAGAGCCGGTTCGATTCGCGCTTCAGATCCAGCAAAACGATTTGCGCCTGTGGCAATGGCGTAATTTCGCGCGCGATGCGCTCGGGCTGTACCACGCCGCGCAGCGGCAGCATCGCCATCCAGCCGCTACCGCGCTGAACCAGCAGCGAATCGAGCTTCAACGCGAGATTCGTGCCGTGCAGATCGGCGCGGCCCAGCAAGGCTTGCGTCTTCGCCAGCGCCACATCGCGCAGAAAAGGCTCGAACAAGTTCGGGCGGAAGGGCAAACCGCGCAGCGCTTGCTGCAAATTTACGCTAAGTATCTCGGAATCCGGCAAAGCGGCCTGACGCGCGCGCTGCGTCGCGTAGCTGGGCAAATAGAGCGCGGGCGAGTCAAAACCCGCGAGCGCTCCCTGTTGCACCAGCGGCTGCAATAGCGCGCCGATTTTTTTCGCTGGCTTGCAGCGCCTGCTCCGGGTCTGGAGCGTTAACGACCATTAAGTAGCGCACATCGGGCGCGCCGATATCGCGCCGCAGTTGCTGATCCAAAAGCTGGTCGCGCTCAGGCAGCGGGCTGAGGCTTCCCAACTGGTCGTTCCATAATGGGCCGCGATGCAGCATGAGCGAGACCAGGGCCAGCGCGACCACGAGCAGCAAGGGGTAGCGCAGCCGCGGCGCGCGCTGCACCAGGAGCATCACGCGCGGTGTGAAGGCGCCGATACTTCGCGCCGTAAACTCATGCGGCAGCAAGACCGGCAGCACCCAGCGCGTGACCATCACCGCGACGATCAGCCCGGTGATGGAAAAAAGCCCCAATTGCGCCAGGCCCGAGAATCCGGAAAAAAGCATGGCGCTAAAACCGCAAATGGAAGTCAGCACGCCCAGGCGCAGCGTGGGCCAGATGCGCGCGAGCGTGTGTTGCGGCGTTCGCGCCAAGGTGATTTGCGTGAACAGGTAAATGGCGTAATCCACGCCCTCCCCGATCAGCGTCGCGCCAAAGCCGAGCGTGATGCCGTGCACCGAACCGAAACCCAAGCTCACCGCGGCCACGCCGGCGAGCGCCCCGCTCGCCACCGGCAATAAACCCAATGCGAGCACGCGCGGCGAGCGATATAGCGCCAGCAACATGAGCGCCACCAGGGTCGTCGCAATCAGCGAAATGCGCCAAGCATCGCCCTTGATGCTGTCGCGCGCGCGCACCGAAAAAACGCCCGGCCCGCTGATAAGCAAATGCGGAGGCGCGACACCATCGCTGGCGATCGCCTGCGCGAACGCGCGCTGGATCAGCGTCATGGCGCGTTGCTGCGCGTCGATGTCGTAACCGGGCGCTTTGGTTTGCGCGACCAGCAAGGCCCGCTTACCGTCTTGCGCGAACCATACGCCGTCGCGCGTGGCGGGCTGGGCTTGGCCTTGCAATTGCTCGATCAGGCGCAGCAGTTCACCGCTCGGATCGTCCGGCAACAGGCGCTTCACCAGGGCGCCGGCGGGCGAGCCGAGGAGTTGCAGATCGTCCTCCAGCGCGCTGCGCAGCGCGCTCGCGGAGAAATGCCCGGGCACGATGGCCGGACTGAGCAGGTAGCGATTGCGCCACAGAAAATCGCGATCCTTTTCCGCGCCGGTATTTTCACCGTTATTGACCGCGACGAAATCCGTTGCTTTGCGCAGTTGCGCCGCCAGCCGCTTGCTGGTCTGCGCCAGTATTTCGGGGGCGCTTCCTTCCACGCCGATCAAAATCAAACGCGACACGACGCCGTCGCGCAATTGTTCCACCAGGATTTGCTGCGCCGGCGAGGGAGAGCGCGGCAGGAAGGCGGACATGTCCGTATCGATCGTGGCGCGGCCGATGATTAGGGCGCAGACCAGCAACAACGCGAGCCACAGGCCGACCGCCCAGCGCGCCGCTAAATTCACGGCGTCTCCCCGGTGATCGTCATGACCGAGCGATCCCCATTGGTTTCGATGATTTCTATACTGCCGATGCGGCTTTTGCCGCCGCTGATGTGAATCTCGCTCACCACGCCTTGCATTTGCGGATTGGTCGGCACCAGTAGCAAACGCCATTGCGCGGCATTGCCTTCCAGCGTGACGCGATAAAAGCGCCGCAAGGTTTGCAGATCGCCGGCCAAAGTGGAACGAATGCTCTCTACAAACGCCCAGATCACCGGATAGTCTTGCAGCACGAGCGTGCGCCGCTGATGCTTGGCCGGGTTCTCGATAGTCAAGGTGTCTTGATCCAGCAGCATGTTTTCCGGCTTCGGCAGCAGGGTGCGCTTTTCCAGATGCCCGGGAGCCGCATAACTGAGCGTGCCGGAAAATTCCAGCGGCGCGTTTAGGATGCTCAAATATTTGCGCTCGACGAACGTGCTGTCGGCGGTTTTGACCCGCGCCAGGTTGTGCATGATCTGTTCAAGCAACCCAGGAGCAGGCACGGGTTGAGCCGTATCGGCGCGTGCGGCCAAGCTCGCGCCGGCGACAAACAAAAACAGCACGGCGCGCGTCCAGAATCTATTGCCAAAAATCATAGAAGTTAAACCAGTTATAGGGATAAAGACGGCAGTAGTGCTCGATCCGTTCGAGATAGCCTGTCAGCGCCCGGTCGAGTGCAAGCTCGCGCTGCGATCGTTCCAGTCGCCGCATATCGGCGAGCAGCTCGAAGTGGATATCATACCGCTTGCCGCCGTGATACAGGCCGAACATCAGCACGATAGGCCGCTGCAGCAGCATGGCGATGCGAAAGGGCCCGAGCGGAAAAGTCGCTTGTTCGCCGAAAAAATCATGTTTCACCGTGCCTTCGCCGGCAATGCTGCGGTCGCCGAGCATGCCGGCGAATTCCCCGCGTTCCAGCGCCGCTTCGACCTTGAGCATGGAATCCACTTTGCCCAGCGCGATCACTTGCAGCGCTAAATCGGGGTTGATGGCGCGCAATACCGAATTAAGCTTGTGCGCATTCTCTTCGTACATGACTAGATTTATGGGCGGCACTTTCGTTTCCCTGCCGAGCGCACGTATGATCTCGAAGCTGCCCAAATGGGCACCGAGCAGGAAACATCCTTCGCCGTGCGCATTCATCCCGTCGACGATTTCCTTGCCGTGCACGCGCACGTCAAAATCCGCATACCGGTCGTTGAGCAAAAACACCCGATCCAAGATCGTAGCGGCGAACGTGTGGTAATGCCGAAACAAATCCGCGATGCGCGGCTCGCGCGCCAGCACCTTGCGCAAATATTTCCGCGACGCCGCCCGCGTCTTGACCGAGAAGATCAAAAAATATACGCAAATGGGATAAAGCAGCAAGCGCGCGGGCGCGCGCCCCAAGCCGAGTGCCACCCAAACGATGCA
Source organism: bacterium (assembly GCA_027438535.1). Lineage (GTDB taxonomy): Bacteria > Pseudomonadota > Gammaproteobacteria > Burkholderiales > Thiobacteraceae > RBG-16-58-11. Next base: position 1,111 of record DAIAMA010000135.1, on the reverse strand, counting down.
GCGCATGGCCAGCGTATTGCTGCGTTCGGGCCGGGCCACCCATTCGGGCTCCTTGCGCCCGGCTAGATCGCTGTCGCCGGGGTGCCGCATTTCACTACACCTGTCAGTACAACAGTGGCCTCGACCCGGCATTGAAACTTGATGTCATGTTGCGCGGACTCGGAAAATTCGATCGTGACGCAATCGCCGGGCCGCGTGGGATGAGAAAATTTAGCCGATTTGATCTGGCAAGGCGATAACGCCAAGCCAAGGTGGGCGGCGATGAGGCGCAGCACTTCGGCCAGCAACACCGCGCCGGGAATAATGGGATTGCCGGGAAAATGTCCCGGCCCCGCCGGATGATCCAGCGCGAAAGTTTTTTCTATTATGGTCAACGCGATGCCTCTTTTAACGCAAGCCGGCTGATCAATTGATGCAATGCCTCGCGCGGCAATTTACCCGTTGCGTTGCGCGGCAAGGCCGGGACGAAATGCAGCGGGCGCGGCAGAAAAACCGCATCGATGCGCTGGCGCAATGCATCCATGATGGTATCGCTGCTCACGCCGGGCGCGACCACGAAAGCCATCAGCCGCGTCACTTCCCGCCCGGTTTCTTCGGGCATCACAAACACGCCGTCGCATACGCCCGGGATGGCGTTCAAATGATAATTGAGATGAGCCAAGGAAGTGCGCTTGCCCGCGATATTGATTAAATCCGCCATCCTGCCGTGGAGCAAAAACGTTTCCGGGGTGCGAAGTTCGAGCTTATCGTTGAGCAAGGTTTCGGTTTCGACATGCCCGCCGCCGGCCCATGTTCCCTGCGTATCCTGGCGCAGCCGAACGCCTCGAAAAGTTTGCCACTCTTCGCCCATCGCGGTACGCCGGGTCGCCACTTGCCCGGCCTCGGTGCAACCATAAATTTCATACAACGGCGTGGCGAAGCGCTCCTCCGCTTCGATCGCCAATTGCGGAGACAAAGGTGCCGTGGCGCAAAGCAAAAAATCCAGCGCGGGTAACTGCGAAAATTCGGCCAGCAGCGCGCGCAGGTGCACCGGGGTGGTCACCAAGCCGCGCGGCCGTGGCAAGGCATCGAGCTGCGCATAAATATCGGCCGGGTAGAACGGCCGGCCGGC
>DAIAMA010000134.1 GCA_027438535.1 bacterium | reverse complement strand
GGATGAGATCAACGGTATGATCGCCAGCCACAATCAATGGGTGAAAGTGGTGCCGAACGAACGCGAGATCAGCATGCGGGAGCTGACCCCCGCCGCGGTGACCGGTACGCTGACCATTCCCGTCGGTCGCATGCGCAAGCTCAATATGGGCCCGCAATATTTGTCCGCGTTCACGGTCGGCGATCAATTGCTGTGGGGCGCGGCGGAACCGCTACGCCGCATGCTGCGTATTGTGGTTGAACGGTAGATTTTTCTGGATTCGTGTGCACGCCAGGCGGAATAGCCCGCCTGGCGTTTTCTTTTCGAGGTGCCCGATATGGCTGGAATGTTTAAGGTATGTGTCGTTGGTCCAAGCACCTTGGTGGGAGAGACGCTGTTGGAGATTCTGGAAGCGCGCGCATTTCCGATTGGCGAGCTGCAGGTGGTGGACCAAACCGATAAAGCCGGGGAAAGCGTCGTCTACCGTAGCGAAGAGTACACCGTGCAAGATATTGCCGAATTCGATTTTAGCGCCTGCCAGTTGGTCTTTTTCTGCGTTGACCGCGCGCTAGCCGAAGAATATGTGCCGCTGGCGGCGGAAGCGGGCGCGGTGGTGATCGATGATAGCGATGTCTTCCGTCATGACCCGGATGTGCCGCTAGTGGTACCCGAGGTGAATGAAATGGCGCTGGCTGGCTATGCGGCGCGGCGCATCATCGCCAATCCCAATAGCTGCGTGATTATCATGGCGCTCGCATTAAAACCAATTAATGACGCGGCGGGCTTAAGTCGGGTCAATGCGGTGACGATACAGTCCGTATCGGGTGCTGGCCGGGCGGCGGTGCAAGAGCTGGCACAGCAGTCGATCGGGCTGTTCAACCATAAGCCCATGGAGAACGAAGTCTTTCCCAAGCAAATCGCCTTCAACCTGCTGCCGCAAATCGGTGGCCTGGACGATGCGGGCGTGAGCGGAGAGGAAGGCAAAATCATGGCGGAGCTCAAACGGGTGTTGCAAAATCACCACATGGGGGTCAATGTGACTGCGGTGCGTGCACCGTTATTCTATGGCCATTCCATTGCCTTGCACATCGAAACCGAGCGTAAGCTAAGCCAGGCGGCGGCGCGTCATGCCTTGGAAGATGCGCCGGGCATAGTCTTGTATGAAGCGGAAGAGATCGGCGGCTATCCCACGCCCGTGGTCGAAGCGGCGGCGAATGACCCGGTATTTATCGGGCGCGTGCGCGAGGATATTTCGCATCCGCGTGGTTTGGATTTTTGGGCCGTAGCCGACAACATGCGCAAGGGCGGCGCGCTGAATATGGTGCAAATAGCGGAAATTCTAGTTGAAAAATACCTAGGTTGACCGATAATGTAATGTGCAATCTGAGCTTGCAACTCTAACTATTTGATGTTAATTTGGTTATCCTTGCTTAATAAGTCATGAGGGTGGCATGAAACGCAAGAACATATTCAATGCTTTGCTAGTCGCTGGCCTATTAGTGGCTACGCCATTAGCCGCCGACGCCGCTGGCCTGGGACAGTTGAAAGTCATTTCCGCGCTGGGCCAGCCCTTGCGCGCTGAAATCGATCTGATTTCCGTGCCGAAGGACGAGGTGGATCTCATTACCGCGCGCATTGCCACGTCCGATGCCTATAAGCGGCATAATATCGAGCAGCAGGAGGGATTGACTAATGTCCGCTTCTCTGTGGAAAAGCGCCCCAATGGCGAGCCTTATCTCAAGGTTACCTCCACCCAGGCGTTTAACGAGCCCTTTCTCGATCTTTTGATTCAGCTCGATTGGCCATCCGGCAGTTTGTTACGCGAATATACTATTTTGCTTGACCCGCCAGGGTTCCAAGACAAGCCAACCGCGCCGGCGGTGAGTGCGCCGGTCGCGCAGTTCGAGCCGGCGGTGAAGCCTGCCACCATGGGAAAACCGGTGCCGCTGGAAGCACCGGCTGAGCCGAGCAAGGTGGAGAAAAAATCCGGAAAGGCGATTAAGCATGGCAAGCAGGCGAGTAAGGTAAAACCTCAAAAGCCCGAGCCGATCGTCAAAGCGCAATCGGCCCCGCCGCCGCGCCAGCTTACCCCGGCGGAACAGACCTTCCCGCGCTTTGAAGGCGATCAATCGTCCGCGCAGGCGGCGCCGCAAACGGAGCAAGCCCCGCTTGCCGCCGTGAAACCCACGCCGCAAGAATATAAGGTCAAAAAGGGCGACTCGCTTTCGAAAGTCGCGCGCGAGATGAAACCGGAAGGCTATAGTCTCGAACAGATGATGGTTGCGCTGTATGAGCGCAATAAACGTGCGTTCGACGGCAATAACATGAACCGCATGAAGACTGGCCAGATATTGCGCGTGCCCGAGAAAAGCGAACTCGATGCGACCAGTCAAAGCGCCGCCGTCAAAGAAATACGCGTGCAAGCCGCCGACTGGAACGCATATCGCCAGAAATTGGCGGGTGCGGTAGCGGAACAGCAAGCCGCAAAAGAAGAGGCCAAGCCGGAAGCCACGGGCAAGATCACCGCCAAGGCGGAAGACAAGGGTGCCAAGCCTCCAGCGCCGGAGCAAGACGTGCTCAAGCTTTCCCGCGGCGAAACCGCCGGTAAGGGTAAAGGCGCGGCGGGCAAAGGCGGCGGAGTGGATGCCAAGGCGCTGCAAGACAAACTGATTGCCGCTCAAGATGACGCGGTGGCGAAAGAGAAAGCGCTGAAGGAAGCTAATTCGCGCATTGCCGAGCTCGATAAGAACGTCAAAGAAATGCACGCCTTGCTTGATCTCAAGAGCAAGCAAATGGCCGAGCTTGAAAAGCAAGCCAAGGCAAAACCCGTAGCCGTCCCGCCGCCGGTTGCGAAAGCGGAAGCGCCGAAACCCGAGCCCGTTACGCCCCAGGCAAAACCTGAGCCGGAAAAACCAGCTACTGCGGCGGCGCCCGCGGTAGAGAAGCCTATCGAGCCGCTGGTAAAAGCAGTACCGGAGCAAGCAAAGCCCTCGGCGCAGCCGGAGCAGAAAAAGCCGCTACCGGTACCAGCGCCGAAAAAGGCCCCCGAGCCTGAAACCTCGTTTATGGACACGGTGATGTCTAACCCGCTGTATCTTGGCGGGAGCGCGGCTGCCGTGGTAGGCGCTTTGTTCGCCGCTTTGTGGGCGCTCGGCCGCCGCCGCAAGAAAAGCCTGGCGAGCTTCGAAGACAGCATCATGACCACCGGCGGCGGAGATCTGAAGACCAATACGGTGTTCGGCAACACCGCGGGTGGCCAGATCGACACCGGCGATACTTCCTTCCTGACTGACTTTAGCCAAGCCGGCATGGGCGCGATCGATACCAACGATGTCGACCCGATCGCCGAGGCCGAGGTCTATATGGCGTATGGCCGTGATGCGCAAGCGGAAGAGATTCTCAAAGAAGCGATGAGCAAGGATCCCAACCGGCATGAGATTCAACTCAAGCTATTGGAAATCTACGCTGGCCGCAAAAATACCGCTGCATTCGAAACGCTCGCCGCGGAGCTTTATGCCGCCACCAGCGGTCAAGGCCCGGAGTGGGCGAAGGCCGCGGAATTGGGGCGTAGCCTCGATGCGGGCAATCCGCTTTATGCCGTGCCGGAAGGTAGGGGCGGCGAGGCGATGGCCGGCGGCGTGGCCGCCGCGGCAGGCAGCGCGGCAACGGCGGCAGCCGTGGCGCCGGATCTCGACTTTAACTTGGATATCGATACGCAAGGCGGGATCGCGCACGCCGAGTCCGCTAAAAGAACCGAACCGGTTGATGAAGGCTTGGGCGATACGCTGGATTTCGACCTCGATACCCCGGGCCGAGCATCCGAGCCTGCATTGGAAGACACGCAGGGAATGTCAACGCTCGATTTCAATCTCGATACCATCATTCCGCAGGCGGTCGAAAAACATGCGGAAGCACCGGCGCAAGCGCCCGATTTTGGCAAGGACGACCTCGCTTTCGATATTCCGGAATTGTCGGCGGTAGCACCGGCTACTGCCACGTCGAAGGAAGAAGAGGAAGACACGCTCGCGCTCGACTTCGACTTCAATCTTGATCAGGAAGCGAGCGCGCCTGCTCCCGTGGCGGTAGCACAAACCGCCGAAGAACCGATGATGCCGGAATTGGATTTGTCGGGCATCGATCTCAACCTGGAGAAACCCGCGCCGCGCATGGATAATCTCGGCGGCCAGCCGCTGGAAGAGGCGACTACCTTGGTGGGAGATAACACCGTCTGGGAAGAAGCTTCGACTAAACTTGATCTCGCGCTGGCTACCTTCACCGGGGCGTCGGCGATCTCGGCCAATGCCGCTTCCAACGCGTCCTGTACCGCGCATGCCGCGGGCTGCGTCTGCCATCCGCAGAAACGGCTGCCATCATATTCCAAGCCCAGTGCAATTCTCACCATAGGACAAACGCCAGTAAGACGCCGAAGCCGAAAACAAAACCCGCATCCCATCGCGTAAATGCAGGAACGTCAAAGGTGATACTT
>DAIAMA010000133.1 GCA_027438535.1 bacterium | reverse complement strand
TGAGCGGCGGCCACTACCATGCCGATTTCAGCCTGCCCTTTGCCGATGGGCCGCGGCATTTTCTCGGCCGCTTTCAACTGCTGCCGACCACGGTCGAAACCGCGCGCCGGATTGTCGCCCTGCTGCGCGATGTGACCCAACTGCGCCAAGAAGAAGCCCAGCGCAAGGCGATGCTCGACACGCTCAACTTGCTGGAAGAGGCGATTATCGATCTCGATCCCAGCGGCAATTTGATTTCCGCCAGCGCCGCTTGGGCCAAGCTCTGCGGTGCCGCGCACGCCGTCACGCGCGATTATCTGGGCCCGCTCCTGCAATACGTGCAATCGGACGATCATGCCATGCTGCTGTCCAGCTTCGCCGCGCTCGCCAATGGCGATGCGAAGCTCGCGACACTGCGCTTCCGCATGCTGCAAGAAGGTAACGAGCAAATCTGGGTGGAGTGCCGGCTGCTGGCCGTTTCCGGCGCGAATCAGCAAGTCACCAGTCTGCGCGGGATTCTGCGCGACATCACCGCGATCTATCTGCAAGAGCGGCGCATCACGCAACTCGCGCTGCACGACGCGCTGACGCAATTGCCGAATCGGGTATTGTTCGAGGAACATTTGCACCAAGCCATCGCGCGCGCGCAGCGCAACAATGGCAAGGTTGCCCTAGGATTCATCGATTTGGATCACTTCAAACAAATCAATGATACCTTGGGACATAAAGCGGGCGATACCGTGCTGCTCACGCTGAGCCGGCGTTTGGCCGCCACGCTGCGCGAGGTGGATACGCTCTCGCGTTGGGGCGGAGATGAGTTCGTAGTGTTGCTGGCCGAGAACCAAAACGAGGAAGTTTTCCGGCGCGTCGCCGAGCGCTTGCGCGAAGCGGCGCGGCAAAGCATCGATATCGATGGTACCGAAACCCAGCTCACCATCTCCGTCGGCTTCGCCATTTATCCGGACGATGCGGATGATGCGGAAACCCTGATGAGTCTGGCGGATCACACCATGTTTCACGCCAAGAACATCGGGCGCAATAATGTGCAGTTCTTCCGCGATATTCAAAGCACTCTGCTCAACCGCGAGAATGTGCTGCTGCAAACGCGCCTGGCGCAAACCATCGCGGCGCGCGAGCTGCAAGTTTTCTACCAGCCGGTGGTGGACGCGCGCAGCGCGCGCATCGTGGCGCTGGAAGCGCTGGCACGCTGGCACGATGACCAGGATGGCTGGATTTCCCCGGAAGTGTTCATCCCGATGGCGGAACACTTGGGACTGATACATGAGCTCGGCGAGCAAGTGTTCGAGCACGCGCTAGGGCGCTTGCAGGGCTGGCGCCGCGACGGCCATGCGATAAAAGCCGCCATCAATATTTCGCGCGCGCAGCTTTTCGCCCCGCACTTCCAGGAACGCTTGACCGGCAAGCTTGAAGCGTACGGGCTCTGCCCCGGCGATATCGTGCTGGAAATCACCGAGAGCGTGGCATTGCTCGACATGTCTTACGAATCGAAACGATTGCACGATTTATCCGCGGCCGGCTTCAGCCTAGCCATCGACGATTTCGGCACCGGCTATTCCGGGCTGGCGCAGTTGCATGAAATGCCGATCGATACGCTGAAGATCGATTCTTCCTTCACCGCCCGCCTCAATACCGAGCGCGGCCGGCGCATTGTGCAGGCTATCGTGCAGATGGCACATGCGCTCGATCTGGCGACCATCGTGGAAGGCGTGGAAACCCCAGACGACGTACGCTATCTCGCGAGCCTCGGCGTGGGACAACTACAAGGACGGCATTTCGGCGAGCCGATGCCGGCCGGCGTCGTGGATATGTTGCTGGAACAGCAAGCCATCGAGGCGCCATAAGTCACAGCTTTTAAACCGCGTGCGGCACGCGGGGGCGGCGAATCGGATTTCCACAATATCCGGAATTGCTTGCGTAAACTTCCCCGTCAAGCGGACAGTTCATAATCCGTCTCCACCACGCCATAGACCGATTCGTTGTATATACCCGGCGCCACCCTCGGGCAGCCTTGCCTTTTAAAATACCTGCGTTTGTTAATAAACAATTGTTTATAAATACAATTTTATTTAAACTTTTACCGGAATTGGCACTCTACTTGCTTGAGTGCTAAAATACTGGTCAAGGAGACCCAATCATGACTTATGCAATTGCTTTACCCAACCCCGCTATCGGCAGCCTGGAAAGCTATATCCAAGCCGTAAGAGCCTTGCCGGTACTTACTGCGGAGCAGGAATCCGACTACGCCCGCCGTTTGCGTGATGCAGGCGACGTAGAAGCTGCACGCATGCTGGTCATGTCGCATTTGCGCGTGGTAGTGCATATCGCGCGCGGCTACATAGGCTATGGGCTGCCGCAAGCCGATCTGATTCAGGAAGGTAATATCGGCCTGATGAAAGCGGTCAAGCGCTTCGACCCCGAACGCGGCGTACGCCTCGTGTCGTTCGCCATTCACTGGATCAAAGCCGAGATGCATGAATACATCCTGCGCAACTGGCGCATGGTGCGCATCGCGACCACCAAGGCGCAGCGTAAGCTGTTTTTCAATTTGCGCAGCATGAAGCAGGCCTTGGGCACGCTGGCGCCGGATGATGTAAAGCGCATCGCCAAGGAATTAAGCGTGAAGCCGGAAGAAGTGGTCGAAATGGAAACCCGCATCGAAGGCGGCGACATCGCGCTCGAACCGGCGGGCGACGACGAGGAAAACGGTTACGGCCCGCTCGCCTATCTCGCCGATCCCGCGGCGGAACCGGCGCGCCAATTGGAACATAGACAAACCGAGGCGCTGCGCGAACATGGCCTCAGTAAAGCGCTGGACACGCTAGACGAACGCAGCCGCCGCATTATCCAAGCGCGCTGGCTCGCCGAAAACGATGCGCGCACCTTGCACGATTTGGCGGCGGAATATGGCGTTTCGGCCGAACGCATTCGCCAAATAGAGCAAAAAGCAATGCAAAAGATGAAAACCGTTATAACGGCGGAGACAGCCGCCTAAGCGCTCTTGCCGCCACCGCAAAAAAGCGTAGCCAGTTTTTCCCGGCTACGCTTTTTTAATGCGCGACAGATAAATTGTTTACGCGTTGGCGACCAATACCGAAATCAGTGACAACCATCCCAGGACAACCAGCGTTGCGACTAAGGTCATCGGCAAATTTTCTTTGGATAAAAAGGTCTTAAACATAGCCTACTCCAAAATATATTAGCGAACAATTATATACAGTTAGCGCTCATCCTTCAAGGCATCCGCTGCGCGCCTGCCGGGCAATAAGGGATCATCGTCATCCATCAGGATGCGCTGCGCCGGGCCTTCCATATCCTCGAACTGACCATTCTTAATCGCCCAAAAAATACCCAGCCCGATCAGCAGCACGAACAACAGTGTGAGTCCGAGCAGAAATAATAGAATCGACGTCATTTACTATCCTCGATTTATCCGCAATATTTCACTTCAAGCGCAAGGCATTCGCCACGACAATTAAAGAGCTCGCCGACATACCGAGCGCGGCCAGCCACGGCGATACCCAACCCACCGCCGCCAGCGGCACCGCGATCAAATTATAGGCGATGGCCCAGGCGAAATTCTGCCGCATGATGCGCATGGTTCGACGCGACAACACGAGCGCGTGTGCGACTTCGATCAGCCGCTCAGACAGCAAAACGATATCGCTGCTGGCGCGCGCGACTTACGTGCCGCCGCCCATCGCCAAGGAAACTTGCGCCGCGCCCAGCACCGGTGCATCGTTCACGCCATCGCCCAACATCATCACCACGCCGCCTGCCGCTTGCAGCGCGCGCACCGCGGCGAGCTTATCCGCCGGCTTCAAGCTGCCGCGACAATCGTCGATACCGAGCTGCGCACCGATGTGGCGCACCGTGGCGGCGTCGTCACCGCTGAAGATGCTGAGCCGCAGCCCCTGCGCCTTGAGCGCGTCGATCAACGGCTTGGCATCGCTGCGCAAGGTATCGGCAAGGACAAATTTCGCGAGCAAGCGCGTCTCGTCCGCCAGCCATACCTGTGTCGCACCCGTCTCCACCGCATCCGCCTGCACAGGCAAGGCGGCGCGGCCGACAAAATAACGCCGGCCATCGATGATGCCGCTTACGCCCTGCCCCGGCTCGTTGCGTGCATCCGTCACCGGCAGCAAGTCTTGCGGTGCGACTTGCGCCAAAAACGGCGCGGCCAGCGGGTGCTCCGAAGCTTGCTCCAAGCTCGCCGCCCAGCGCAAGCATTGCCGCGCATCCCATTCCGCCAAGGGATAAGTGGCGGCGAGCAGCGGCTTGCCGTAGGTGAGCGTGCCGGTTTTATCGAATACCACATGATCGACGCGCGCCAAGGTTTCCAGCGCATGGCCGCGCGTGATCAGCACGCCGCGCGCCAAGAGATGCGAGCCCGCGGCGGCCAGCGCCGCTGGCGCACCCAGCGACAGGGCACAGGGACAGGTCACCACCAGCACCGCGAGCACGCTATCGAACGCGCGCGCGGGGTCTAACCACCA
>DAIAMA010000132.1 GCA_027438535.1 bacterium | reverse complement strand
GGCGACAAATGCTTCCTGTCGCCGGAAGAGTCCATGCGCATCCAAAAGGTGCTGAACTCCGATATCGCGATGATCTTCGACGAATGTACGCCGTATCCGGCCGATGAGCAGACTGCAGGCGTGTCCATGCGTCTGAGCCTGAGCTGGGCGGAGCGCAGCAAGAAGGCGCACGAAGGGAATCCCAATGCGCTGTTCGGCATCGTGCAGGGCGGCATGCACGAACACTTGCGCGATGAATCGCTGGCCGGCCTGGCGAATATCGACTTCGACGGCTTTGCCATCGGCGGCCTGTCGGTGGGCGAGCCCAAAGAAGACATGCTGCGCATCCTCAAGCACACCGCGCCTCAACTGCCGACCGGCAAGCCGCGCTACCTGATGGGCGTGGGTACGCCGGAAGATATCGTGGAAGCGGTACAGGCCGGCATGGATATGTTCGATTGCGTCATGCCCACGCGCAATGCGCGCAACGGCATGCTGTTCACGCGCTTGGGCGATATCCGCATTCGCAACAGCCGCTACCGCGATGACACCGCGCCGCTGGATGCGGCATGTACTTGCTACACCTGTATGAATTTCAGCCGTGCTTATCTGCATCATCTGGATAAATCGCAAGAGATTCTCGGCGCGATTCTCAACACCACGCACAATTTGCATTACTACCAGCAACTGATGCGCGAGCTGCGCGGTGCGATCGAAATGGGGCGGCTGGCAGGCTATCTCGCGGAATTCAGGCAGGGCCGGGCCAGTTCGTGCTAGAATTTGCGGCATTTTTAAGACCGCTCGCTTCAAAGCGGTTTCATCTTAGTTTCAGGAGACCACCGTGATTATCAGCAATGCTTTCGCCGCGCCCGCGGCTGGCGCACAAGACCCGATCATGGGCCTGTTGCCGTTTATCGTGATTTTCGTGTTGTTCTATTTCATGCTGATCCGGCCGCAGATGAAGCGCGCCAAGGAACAGAAAAAAATGATCGAAACGCTGCAAAAAGGCGACGAGGTCATCACCGCCGGCGGCTTGCTGGGTAAAATCACCAAAGTGAGCGAACAATATGTGAGCCTGGAAATCGCCGATAACGTCACGATCCAAGTGCAGAAGCAAACCATCCAGACCCTGCTGCCCAAGGGCACCATGAAGAGCAACGCTTAAGTACGCGTTAACTCGAAACCACGAACTCGGAACCCGGAACCACTTTGCCATGAACCGCTTCCCTCTCTGGAAATATCTATTTATCGCGGCGACCTTGCTACTGGGGTTTCTCTATACCCTGCCTAACTTCTATGGCAGCGAGCCGGCGGTGCAAATATCGGCCGATAAATCCTCGGTGACGGTTGATTCCGCCATGGTGCCGCGCGTGGAGAGCATGCTTAATCTCGCAAAAGTGCCTTATCGCAGCGTGAAGTTCGAGGGCAAGGACGTTACCGTGCGTTTTGCGGACGAAGACACGCAGACCAAAGGCTCGACCTTGCTGCGCGAGCAACTGGGCGACGATTATGTTGTGGCGCAGAATTTGTTGCCGCGTTCGCCGGCTTGGCTATCCGATATTGGCGCGCTGCCGATGTATCTGGGCTTGGATTTGCGCGGCGGCGTGCATTTCTTGCTGCAAGTGGACACCAAGGCCGCATTCGATAAAGCCATGGAACGTTACGCCAGCGACGTGCGTAGCAGCCTGCGCGAGAAAAAAGTGCCTTACACCAGCGTCTCGCGCCAAGGCGAGACCGTGCGCGTGACTTTCCCGGATGCGGCGGCGCGCGATAAGGCTAAGGAAATCATTGCCGATCGCAACCCGGATTTGCTGCTGAAAGACGCGCCAAGCGGCAACGGCTACGTTTTGATTGCCTCATTACGGCCGCAGGTGATGCAGCAGCGTCAAGAGCTCGATGTGAAGCAAAATCTGACGACGCTGCGCAAGCGGGTGAATGAGCTGGGCGTGGCGGAGCCGATTATTCAGCAACAGGGTTCGGACCGGATCGTGGTGCAATTGCCGGGCATTCAAGATACGGCGCGCGCTAAAAAGATTCTGGGCCGTACCGCGTCCTTGGAAATCCGGATGGCGGATTTTACCGATGCCGAAGTGGCGGCCGCGATGCAAGGCCAGGTACCGCCAGGCGCCAAGCTGTTTACCGAACGCGATGGCAGCAAGGTGCTGGTGCGGAATAATGCCGTGTTGACCGGCGAATCGATTACCGACGCCAGCCCCGGCTTCGACGAGCATGGCATGCCGTCGGTGCATATCACCCTGGATAGCCGCGGCGCGCGCATTTTCCAGAAGCTGACGCGCGATAATATCGACAAGCGCATGGCGATTTTGCTGATCGAGAAAGGCAAGGAAGAAGTGGTCACCGCGCCGGTGATTCGCAGTGAAATTCCCGGCGGACGCGTGCAAATTACCGGACGCTTTACCACCGACGAGGCCAGCAATGTGGCGCTGTTGCTGCGTTCCGGCGCGCTGGCGGCGCCGATGGAAATCATCGAGGAGCGCACCGTGGGCCCGAGCCTGGGCGCTGATAACATCGCGCGTGGCTTCAATTCGACCATGATCGGTTTCGCGCTGATCGTGTTATCCATGATTGCGTATTACCGCGTGTTCGGCCTGATCGCCAGTTTCGCGCTGGCGGTGAACGTGCTGTTGCTGGTGGGCGCGCTGTCGTTGATGCAAGCCACCTTGACGTTGCCGGGCATCGCCGGTATCGCGCTCACGGTGGGCATGGCGATCGACGCCAACGTGCTGATTTTCGAGCGCATCCGCGAGGAACTGCGCAACGGCAATTCGCCGCAGGCGGCGATCCATGCCGGCTTCGATCGCGCCTGGGATACGATTTTCGATTCCAATATCACCACCCTGATCGCCGGCTTCTTCTTATTCTGGCTCGGTTCCGGACCGGTGCGCGGCTTCGCGGTGACATTGTGCATCGGTATCGTGACTTCGATGTTCAGCGCGGTGACGGTATCGCGTGCTGTCATCAACCTGACCTACGGCCGGGTGAAAAAATTGAACCATATATCGATCGGCTAAGCGGCGGACGAAGGAAACAGCATGGAATTATTTCGCATCAAACACGATATTCCCTTCATGAGGTATGCGCGGGTGACGGCTTTCTTCTCCGTCGCCACATTCGTCCTCGCTATTGTCTTCATCGTCTGGAAGGGATTGAATTTAGGGGTGGACTTCACCGGCGGCACGGTGATGGAAATGCGCTATACCCAGGCGGCGGAAATTCAAAAAATTCGCGAATATTTGGCGTCCCACGGCTACCCCGATGCGAGCGTGCAAAATTTCGGCACCTCGCGCGATGTGCTCATCCGGCTCGCGGTGAAGCCGGGCGTGACCAGTGCGCAGCTTTCGGAGCAAGTATTGAATGTGCTGAAGCAGCAAGTCGCGGACGTGAAACTGCAACGGGTGGAGTTCGTGGGGCCGCAAGTGGGCAAGGAGTTGCTGTATGACGGCTCGCTCGCCTTATTGGCGGTATCGGCGGGAATCGTGCTGTATCTCATGGTCCGCTTCGAGTGGCGCTTCGCCGTGGGCGCGATCATCGCCACTTTCCACGATGTGGTGATCATCGTCGGGCTGTTCGCGTTTTTCCAGTGGGAGTTTTCGCTCACCGTGCTGGCGGCGTTATTGGCGATTCTCGGCTACTCGGTGAACGACACGGTAGTGGTGTTCGACCGGATACGGGAAAACTTCCGCAAGATGCGCAAGGGCACGGTGGCGGAAATCATCGACAATGCCATTACCCGCACGTTGTCGCGTACCATCATGACGCACGTCATGACGCAGTTGATGGTGTTCTCCATGCTCTTCCTGGGGGGCGAAATTCTGTTCTACTTCGCCCTGGCCCTGACCATCGGCATTGTCGTGGGTACCTATTCCTCGGTGCTGGTGGCGAGCCCGATCGTGATGTGGCTCGGCGTTTCGCGCGAGGATTTCATCAAGGCGGGAAAGAAGCCGGAAGCCGAGGCAACGCCCTAAGCGCGCTATTCGGCTGAACCTGATCCGTGGAATTTTTCACTCAATTTATCGATTTCGTTCTACATCTCGATCGACACCTGGTGGCGTTGATCGGCGCGTACGGCTATTGGGTATATGGCATCCTATTCCTGATTATTTACGGCGAAACCGGTTTAGTGGTCATGCCGTTTCTACCGGGCGATTCGCTGTTGTTCGTGGTCGGTGCATTGGCGGCGACGGGCGCGCTGGATGTGCAATGGGTGATTGTGTTGCTGATGACGGCGGCGTTTCTCGGCGATAACACCAATTATTGGATTGGGCGTTTTCTCGGACCGAAAGTGTTCACGGCGCAATCGCGCTGGCTTAACCGGCGCCATTTGGACAAGACCGAGGCGTTCTATGAAAAGCACGGCGGCAAGACCGTGCTGCTGGCGCGCTTTCTGCCGATTATCCGCACCTTCGCGCCGTTCGTGGCCGGTATCGGCCGCATGCGCTATGGCCGCTTCGTGCTGTTCAGTATTTTGGGCGCGGTGGCCTGGATTAACTCGCTG
>DAIAMA010000131.1 GCA_027438535.1 bacterium | reverse complement strand
GCCTGGTTAATTTGATCAACCACATGCCGCCCGAGCGCTACCGCCACGCGATCGTGTGTCTTCAAGGCTATACGGATTTTCGGCAACGCATCCAGCGCGGCGACGTCGAGATTTTCGATGTCGACAAATGCAATGGCCACGACTTCGGCGCGTATCGCCGCCTGCATAAAATTTTGCGGGAACTCAAGCCGGCCATTTTGCATACGCGCAACCTTTCGGCGCTTGAAAGCCAAGCGGTCGGTGCGGCTGCGCGTGTAAAAGGCCGCGTGCATGGCGAGCACGGCCGCGACATCTATGACCTGCACGGCAAGAATTACAAATACAATCTGCTGCGCAAAGTGATTCAACCGCTGGTTGGGCACTACATCGCCGTGAGCCGCGATCTCGCGCACTGGCTGGTCGATACCGTTGGCGTGCCGAGCCGCAAAGTCACGCAAATCTATAGCGGCGTTGACAGTGCGAAGTTTCACCCGCGCAATGGTGCGCGCGTGCCGATCGGCCCGCCCGGCTTCGCAGGTAAGGACGATATCGTCATCGGCAGTGTAGGGCGCCTGGTGCAAGTGAAGGATTTCCCGGCATTGATTCTGGCTTTCCACTACCTGCGGAAACTGTGGCCTGAAGGCTATGCCCGCTTACGGTTAGTTATTGTCGGCGACGGTCCGATACGCCCGGAATGCGAGCGGCTCATTGCCGAACTGGGTTTGGCAGACCAAATAGCGCTCGTCGGAGACCGCAGCGATATACCGGAACTGATGCACGCCATGGATTTATTCGTGATGTCCTCCTTGGGAGAGGGTATTTCCAACACTATTTTGGAGGCCATGGCGAGCGGCCTGCCGGTAATCGCCACCGAAGTCGGCGGCAACCCCGAGCTGGTCAGCCCCGGCAAAACCGGCACCCTGATTCCGCCCGCCAATCCCGAGAAAATGGCGCAGGTATTGCTGGCATATGTAAGCGATCCGGCGCGCATGGCACAAGAAGGCCGGGCTGCTCGCGCTGAAATAGAGACGCGGTTTAGCATGAATGCAATGGTGCATGGCTATCTTGGCGTTTACGCCGCCGCGCTGGATTCGTTACGCTAGACGTAATGCATAAATGGCGCCAGGAT
This sequence comes from bacterium, assembly GCA_027438535.1. GTDB lineage: Bacteria > Pseudomonadota > Gammaproteobacteria > Burkholderiales > Thiobacteraceae > RBG-16-58-11. The sequence goes on along the minus strand of DAIAMA010000131.1, from coordinate 3,406 downwards.
TCACGTGAATGATTCAAGGCTATCGAGACAAGCGGACAAGGGAATTTGCGGAAGGAAAGCGCATCAAGGTTTTCGCCGGGATTGAGCGTAAAGCCGAGCTAAAGTTGGATCAACTGGATGCCGTGACTTCTATCCTCGACCTGGATCTTCCCGGCAATCAAATCGAGTCCTTAGAAGGGCGATCGTAAGGGGCAGTACAGCATTTGCATCAACGATCAATGGCGAATCTGTTTTGCTTGGCCCAAAGGCTCGCCGGGTCCGGTTGACGTGGAGATAGTTGATAACCATTGAGAGATATTATGACTCGTACATCGAATCACCCTGGAGAGCGCCTCGCGGAGCAACTTGAAGCGCTGAGGATGAGCGCAGCGGAGTTGGGACGCCAGCTTAACGTGCCGACCAATCGTATTACCGCGATCCTGAAGGGTCAGCGCGCCATCACGGGGGATACGGCGCTGCGCTTGGGGCATTTTTTTAATACAAACCCGCAATTCTGGCTCAGCCTGCGGGCGATCTACGATCTGCGCCAGGCGGCGCAAGCGGTGGGCGCAACGATAAGCAGGTTGCCGACGCTAACTGGCCGCGCCAAAAAGCCGGCGGCCGCACCCCGCCGGGTGGTATAACGCACGAAACCAAGCGACGGCTGTGGTATGAACTGCGAGCACGGCGCGGCGGGGTGATTTAAGTGATTTAAGAAGATGGATAAAAATTCCCCTGACCCAAAAGGCGCTTACTTAAGGAAAAAACTTTTGTTTATGCCGTCATTCCGGCGCAAGCCGGAATCCAGGCTTTGAAAAAGCATCGGCCAATCGGCCGATTCTGGATGCCGGCTTGCGCCGGCATGACGGAGTATTTGTACGTTGGGGCACTTAAGTAAGTGCCATTCCCACTGGCCCCATTTTGTAAAGGGGGCCAGTGGGATTTAAAAAATGACACCCAAAAAACAAATGAAAGCGAATATTCAACCATGTGCGGCATAGTCGGCATCTTCGATGCGCAAGCCAAGCGCGCCATCGACGGCACGCTGCTCTCGCGCATGAACGAAGCGCAATTTCATCGCGGGCCGGATGAAGGCGGGCTGCATACCGAACCCGGCGTGGGCATGGGTCATCGGCGCTTGTCCATCATCGACCTCTCCTCCGGCCATCAACCCTTGTTCAACGAAGACGGCAGCGTGGTCGTGGTATTCAACGGCGAAATCTATAACTTCGTCGATCTGATTCCCGAGTTGCAAGCACTCGGCCATACTTTCCGCACGCGCTGCGACACCGAGGTCATCGTGCATGCCTGGGAACAATGGGGCGAGGCCTGCGTCGAGCGCTTCCGTGGCATGTTTGCGTTTGCCTTGTGGGATCGCAACCAAGAAACGCTATTTCTGGCGCGCGACCGCATGGGCGTGAAGCCCTTGTATTACGGTTTCGCGCAAGACGGCATGCTGATTTTCGGCTCCGAGCTCAAGGCCTTGGCCGCCTATCCGGCCTGCGGACGCGAGATTGATCCGTGCGCCATCGAAGAATATTTTGCCTACGGTTATGTCGCGGAGCCGCGCACCATTTACCGGGATGCATACAAGCTGTCCCCAGGCCATACCCTTACGATAAAGCGCGGCCAGCCCCTGCCGCAGCCGCGCGAATATTGGGATGTGCCGTTCCGGCCCATTGCCGCGATCTCGGAACAAGAAGCGCAAGAAGAACTGCTGCGCTTACTCCGCGAATCCATCAAAATTCGTCTGGTATCCGAAGTACCGCTGGGCGCCTTCCTGTCCGGCGGCGTGGATTCGAGCGCGGTAGTGGCAATAATGGCGGGCTTGTCGAACGAGCCGGTGAACACCTGCTCTATTTCCTTCGGCGACCCCGCATTCAATGAATCCGAATACGCCGCGCAAATCGCCACAAGATATAAAACCAATCACCGCGTGGAGCAGGTCGACCCGGACGATTTCGATCTCATCGACAAGCTGGCGGCAATTTACGATGAACCGTACGCGGACAGTTCGGCGATCCCGACCTACCGCGTGTGCGAGCTGGCGCGCAAGAACGTCACCGTTGCCTTATCCGGCGACGGCGGCGATGAGAATTTCGCCGGGTACCGGCGCTACCGCTGGCACCTGAATGAAGAGCGCATGCGCGGCCTGCTGCCAACGTCCGTGCGCCACCCCTTGTTCGGCATGCTGGGCCGCGTTTATCCGAAAGCGGATTGGGCGCCGAAAATGTTCCGTGCCAAAGCCACGCTCGAAGGCATGGCGCGCGATTCGGTCGAGGGTTATTTCCACAGCATCTCGCTCTTGAGCGATGCCATGCGTGATCGCTTGTTCAGCCCAAGCTTTAAGCGCGCGCTGCAAGGTTATCGTGCGCTGGAAGTAATGCAGCGGCACGACGCCCGCTCGCCCACGGACGAACCGCTCGCGCGCGTGCAATACCTCGACATCAAAACCTATCTGGTCGGCGACATCCTCACCAAAGTCGACCGCGCCAGCATGGCGCATGCGCTCGAAGTGCGCGAACCCCTGCTCGACCACAAACTGGTGGAATGGGCATCCTGCATACAGCCGTCGCTCAAACTCAATGGGCGCGAAGGCAAATATATTTTCAAAAAAACCATGGAGCCCTACCTGCCAGACGATATTCTCTACCGCAAAAAAATGGGCTTTGCCGTGCCCCTCGCCAGTTGGTTCCGCGGCCCGCTGAAAGAGAAAGTGCGCAGCGCCGTGCTCGGCCCGGTGCTGGCTCAGACCGGCTACTTCAACACCGATTATCTGCGCGAGTTGGTGGAACAGCATCAATCCGGCTTGCGCGATTACAGCACGGCGCTGTGGACGCTGTTGATGTTCGAATCGTTCTTGCGGCAAAACTCAACCGCGCCTAACTAAATAATGAAGTAACCATGCGCATCCTCCACGTCCTCGACCATTCCATCCCCCTGCACTCCGGTTACACCTTCCGCAGTGCCGCGATACTGCGCGAGCAGCGTGCCCTGGGTTGGGATACCCACCACCTCACGGGCCCCCGGCAGATCAAATGCGCGGTGGCGGAAGAAGACGTGGACGGGCTGCATTTCTACCGTACCGCTCAGCCCACGGGGCTGATGAGCCGGTTGCCGGTGCTGAATCAATTGGCCGACATGCTTGCGCTGGAGCGGCGCTTGGTTGAAGTGCTCGACCAAGTGCAGCCGGACATCGTGCACGCGCATTCGCCGGTGTTGAATGCGATTCCCGCGCTACGCGCTGCGCACCGGCGCGGCATTCCGGTGGTGTATGAGGTGCGCGCCTTCTGGGAGGATGCCGCGGTGGATCACGGCACCACGCGTGAAGACAGCCCGCGTTACCGGCTCACGCGCTCGCTGGAAACCTATGCCTTCAAGCAGGCCGATGCCGTGACAACGATATGCGAGGGGCTGCGCGCCGATA
>DAIAMA010000130.1 GCA_027438535.1 bacterium | reverse complement strand
TTAGCACGCCATCCACGCCGGCTGCTTGCGCCTGGCTCGCGAATTGTTCATAGCCCATCGCTTCGATGGGGTTGGCATAGCCCACTTCGGTGGAGGCGCGCGTCGCGGCTGTGGCCAAGGCGGCACGCGGCTTCGTTTATTATGTGTCGCTTAAAGGCGTGACCGGCGCCGCCAATCTGGATTTAAGCGCGGTAAAAACCCGACTTGCCCAATTGCGCAAGCAAGTGAGCTTGCCGATTGGCGTCGGCTTCGGCATCCGTGATGGCGCGATGGCAAAAGCGATGGCCGGCTTTTCCGATGCCGTGGTGATCGGCAGCCGCATCGTGCAAGAAATTGAAAGTGCACCCATGGACCAGGTAGTAGTGCGTGTCGGCACACTGGTAAAATCATTCCGCAGTGCGATGGATAGCTAACAAGGAGCATCGTATGAGCTGGTTCCAAAAGCTATTACCCCCAAAAATTAAACGTAAGGCCGAGGGAGGCAAGAAAACTGTACCCGAAGGCCTGTGGCACAAATGCACCGCATGCGAGGCCGTGCTGTATCACGCCGATTTGGAAAAAAATCTCGAAGTCTGCCCCAAATGCGGCCACCATAACCGCATTACCGCCCGCGAACGCCTCGATCTGTTTCTCGACCCCGAAGGCCGCTATGAAATCGGCGCCGAGATCGAACCAGTTGATAGCCTGAAATTCAAAGACACCCGAAAATATCCCGACCGCCTCAAAGAAGCGCAAGCCGATACCAACGAAACCGATGCTTTGGTGGTGATGCAAGGCAGCGTGATGAATCTGCCAGTGGTAGCGGCGGCGTTCGAATTCAAGTTCATGGGAGGCTCGATGGGCTCGGTGGTGGGCGAACGCTTCGTCGAAGGCGTGCAACTGTGCTGCGAGCAAAACATTCCTTTCGTCTGCTTCGCCGCCAGTGGCGGCGCGCGCATGCAAGAAGGGCTGTTGTCGCTGATGCAAATGGCCAAGACCAGCGCCGCGCTGACGCAACTCGCCGCGGCGCGCTTGCCGTTCGTCTCGGTGCTGACCGATCCAACCATGGGCGGCGTGTCCGCCAGCTTTGCCATGCTCGGCGATGTGATCGTCGCCGAGCCCGGCGCGCTGATTGGCTTCGCCGGCCCGCGCGTGATCGAGCAGACCGTGCGCCAGACCTTGCCGCAGGGTTTTCAGCGCGCCGAATTCCTGCTCGAACATGGCGCCGTCGATATGATTATCGATCGGCGGCAGATGCGGGAAAGGCTGGCGAATTTGATGACACTACTGATGCGGCAAGCTGCCGCGGCTTGACGTGCCCGACCGGATAGTGTCGCCGTGTGGTTTACCTTGCATGCGGTACTGATTTGATCGGTATGGGCGAGAGGAGAAATGATGCGCACGATCGGTAATGTAATCTGGTTCGTGCTCGGCGGGGCCATCATGGGGCTATCGTGGTGGCTCGCGGGCTTGCTGGCTTATGTGTCGATTGTGGGCATTCCCTGGGGGAGAGCCTGTTTCGTTATCGGGCAGTTCACTTTTTTTCCTTTCGGGAAGGAAGCTATTAACCGTAAGGAACTGAAGCAACAAGACGACATTGGCACGGGCGCGCTGGGCGTCATCGGTAACGTCATTTGGTTTCTCTGCGCCGGCCTGTGGCTGGCTATCGGCCACGTGATTTCCGCTTTGTTCAACTTCGTTACGATTATCGGCATCCCGTTTGGCATTCAGCATTTAAAACTGGCCGGTATCGCGCTCGCGCCGATCGGGAAAACCATTGTCAGCAGCGAAGTGGCGGCGGCTGCGCGCAAAAGCCGTGCGGAAACAACGGTGGCCGCTTTGCGTAATCGTGCCTAGCTTCTTGACCGGATAGGTGACGGCGTTGCTCGCTATCACGTGCATGACGTGGGTTTGCAAAAGACCCGGCAAATCAGTATAATGCGCGGCTTTCCTCGGCATGGCCGATGAAAGCCATTAAACCTTGCCTCACCGTTGCACAGCGGGAGGTATATCCAGAAGGAGCGTGCATGAGGCATTACGAGATTGTATTTATCGTCCATCCCGACCAGAGCGAGCAAGTGGGCGCCATGGTCGAACGTTACCGGAATATGGTCACCCAAGGCGGCGGCATCGTACATCGCCTGGAAGACTGGGGCCGTCGTCAGCTGGCCTATCCTATCCAGAAAATTCACAAGGCACATTATGTGCTCATGAATATCGAGTGCGATCAGGTGACCTTGGATGAGCTGGAGCACGCCTTCAAGTTCAACGACGCGGTGTTGCGTCACCTCATCATCAAGATGGATGGCCCGGTTACCGAGCCCTCGCCCATGATGCGCGGAGAAGAAAAACCGCGCGAAGAACGGTCGCGGCCAGAGGCGGTGGCTCAAGTAGAGCCCGCGGAGGCGCTAGCTCCTGGAGCGTAACCGGGTGTCTTGCAACCGGACGCAGTTATGCGGCCGGATCGAGACCCTGGGCGCATTGCGCTTCAGCCCGGCAGGCGTGGCCTTGGTGGAATTCACCATTGCCCACCGCTCGGTGCAGACAGAAGCGGGTGTGCCGCGCAAGGTGAATTATGTATTGCATGCCATCGCGGCGGGGGATATGGCGCAGCAAGTTGCGCAACTCTCCAAAAAATGTACGGTGAAAGCCACGGGGTTTCTCGCGCAAGCGGACCGTGCCAATGCGGCGATGGTGTTGCATGTGCAAAATATTGAATTGATCGAATAGAGGTGAATCATGTCGCGTCAAATGTTTAAACGCAGAAGGTATTGCCGCTTCACGGCGGAAGGCATCAAGCAAGTAGACTACAAGGATGTGAGTCTGCTGAAGGATTTCATCAATGAAAACGGCCGGATTATTCCGGCGCGTATCACCGGGACCAAGGCGCGCTTTCAGCGGCAGTTGTCGGTGGCGGTGAAACGCGCGCGCTTCCTGGCGCTGATGCATTACACCGATCTGCACTAAGGGGCAAGCGATGCAAATTATTCTCATGGAAAAAGTCGCCAACCTCGGCCAACTCGGCGATGTGGTGAAAGTGAAAGACGGCTATGCGCGCAATTTCCTGATTCCTCAGGGCAAGGCGAAGCGCGCCACGGAAAGCAACCTGAAAGTTTTCGAAGCGCGCCGCGCCGAGCTGGAAAAGCAGCAAGCCGAGCATTTGGTGCAAGCCCAAGCGCGTGCCGAGAAACTGGAAGGTTTCATGCTGCAGATCACGCAAAAGGCTGGCCCGGATGGAAAATTATTCGGTTCCGTTACCAACGTTGATATCGTCGAGGCGCTCAAGGGCCAGGGCTTCGAGGTAGCGAAATCCGAAGTGCGCATGCCACAAGGTCCGCTGAAGCAGATTGGCGATTATCCGCTGACGCTGGCTTTTCACACCGATGTTACCGCGACCATTACCGTCTCGGTGCTGGGCAGCGCATAACAACAGCGTTGTTTTGCACGAAAAGGGCCGCTTAGCGGCCCTTTTCGTTCGTTCTCCCAGTCACTTATGGCGGGCCGCCATTCTGTGCTAACCTGCTTTTTTCTGACGGTGCACCATGGGCGATAACCAACTCGACGCGATCAAACTTCCCCCGCATTCGGTAGAGGCGGAGCAATCGGTACTGGGCGGCTTGCTGCTCGAAAACAGCGCGTGGGAGCGCATCGCCGATCTCATCACCGAACAGGATTTCTACCGCCACGATCATCGCCTGGTTTACCGCCACATCACCCGGCTACTCGATGCGAGTAAACCGGCGGATGTGGTGACGGTGTCGGAATCGCTCGAATCCAGTAAAGAATTGACCGCCATCGGCGGACTCGCCTATCTTGGCGCGCTGGCGCAAAACACGCCCAGCGCCGCCAACATCCGGCGTTATGCCGAGATCGTACGCGACCGCGCGATTTTGCGCGGGTTGGTAGAGGTCGGCACGAGTATCGCCGATTCCGCTTACAGCCCGATGGGTCGCTCGGCCAGCGATTTGCTCGATCAAGCCGAAGGCAAGGGATTCGAAATCGCCGAGGCCGGCGCGCGCGGCAAGCAAGGCTTCATGGAATTGCAGCCGTTGTTGACGCAAGTGGTGGAACGCATCGACATGCTGTTCCAGCGCGACAACCCGAGCGATATCACCGGCATCCCTACCGGGTTCACCGACTTGGATCAAAAAACCTCCGGTTTGCAGCCGGGCGACCTGGTGATCGTCGCCGGCCGGCCGTCGATGGGTAAGACCGCCTTCTCGCTCAACATCGCCGAGCATGTGGCACTGGAGTCGGGCCTGCCGGTCGCGGTGTTCAGCATGGAGATGGCGGGCACGCAACTGGTGATGCGCATGATGGGTTCGGTGGGCAAATTGGATCAGCACAAAGTACGCACCGGGCGCCTGCAGGACGACGATTGGCAACGCCTGACCTATGCCGTGGGCAAGCTCAACGATGCGCCGCTCTACATCGACGAATCGGCGGCCTTGACCGCGCTCGAACTGCGCGCACGGGCGCGTCGCCTGCATCGCCAATGCGGCAAGCTCGGGCTGATCGTGATCGACTATATCCAGCTCATGTCCGCCACCCGCCAGGGCGAAAATCGTGCCACCGAAATCTCGGAAATTTCTCGCTCCCTGAAG
>DAIAMA010000012.1 GCA_027438535.1 bacterium | reverse complement strand
GGCATGAATCTGGAGCGCATGCTGAAAGCGGCCGGTCAGGCCGTGCCCCTGTCGAAGCCGATTCTGGAAGTCAACCCGCAGCACCCCTTGGTGACGTTGCTGAAGCAAGAGCCGGATGAGGCGCGTTTTGGCGATTTCAGCCAGATATTGTTTGATCAGGCATTGCTGTCGGAAGGCGGACAGCTCGACGATCCGGCGGGATTCGTGAAAAAGCTGAATGGCTTAATGTTGTCGCTAGCGCATAAACCGGCTTAGGGCAGGTAATTAAATAGGCTCAAGCCCTGCACGGTGACAAAGGATTTTTGCGCGGCCTGCAGACCGGTTTGCTGGCGCGTGAGGTCGGTAATGGCCTTGGTAAAATCGACATCGCGCAAATTGGAAATGGCCGACTGATATTGCAGCGCCGAATTTTGACCGGCGGTTTCGGTGGCGTCTAATTCGTTTTGCCGTGTGCCGATACCGGAGCGTACCCGCAGCACATTGTTCATCGCGCTATCGATGCCGTTCAATGCGGTACTGATATCGGTGGCGGTGACGGTGCCGCTATTCAAGGCGGTGATAAGCGTTTCGATGGTCGCGAACGGATCGCTGCCGGCAACGCCGGGCTTAAATACGTCTTGGCCGGAATCGGTAACGGGGATTTGGCGCGAGGCGCTGATCTGCAGTTTGCGTTGCCCTTGGTCACCCGCATAAACCGCCGGACCGGTCAATTGCGTGAAGGGCTGTGTCGCGGTCTTGAAGCCCGCGAACATATAGTTGCCCTCGCCGTCCTTGCTGTTTGCCAGGCTGAGCAGTTGATCGTAATTGCTGCGCAAGGTCGTGGCTAAGGCGGCCTTATTGGCGGCGCTGAGGGTCGGATTGCCAGCATTGACCGCGGTCTGCCGCACATTTTGCAGGGTTTGATTCACGCTGGCGAGAACGCCTTCCTCCAAACTCAGGGTGCTGCGCGCACTGCCAATATTGTTCACGTATTGATTGACGACGCCCAAGGATTTTTCATTTTCCAGCGCGCCCGCGGCGGCCACGGGATCGTCGCCCGGTGTGAGAATACGCCGTCCCGTCGCGATTTGTTGCTGGGTCTTGGCCAATTGCGTCAATTGGGTATCGATCGAGTTGACGCCAAAGTCGTAGAGCATGCTGGTACTGATGCGCATGATAAGCTCCTACTGAATCGCGAGAATGGTGCTGAACAAGGTGCTGCCGATTTGAATCATCTTGGCGGCGGCTTGATACGCTTGTTGATAGCGCAGCAGATTGGCCGCTTCTTCGTCTAGATTGACACCGGAAAGTTGCTGTTGCGTTTGTGTCGCGCTGTTCAATAGGGTTTGCTGGGCGCTGCTGTTCACTTGCATCTGCTGGGCGGTATTTCCCACGCTGCTGACTAATTGGGCATAAGCGCCTTGGTACGTCGTCGTGGGCACGCCGGAAGTATTGTTCGCCAGGGTGTTTTTGGTCTGAAGCGCGGCGAGCGCCACGGCATTGCGATTATCGCCGATCCCACCGGTATTGGTGGAAACGGTGAACGCATCACCCGCCGCCGGCGCGCCGGTGATGTGCACCGTCCACCCGTTGTAGCTGATAGCGCCGCCGGAAGTGTACGACACGCCGGTCGCGAGCGTGGTGCCCAAGGTCACGTCGGTGACGTTGAAAGTGGTCGCGCTGGTGAACGTGATGCTGACTTGATTCTGAATATTGGAATTAAGCGGCGGTTGCGATGCGGTATCCACCGATCCCAGATCGATGCCCCCGGTGCCGGTATTGGCGGTACTGGCCGCGGCGCGCATCGGTGCCGCCGCGGCGATTTGATTCGGATCGGTAATCGCCATGCTGATATCGCGCGCACCGAATCGTGTCGGCGCGATAAGCCATTGGTCGCCATTCGCCGGCGTGCCCGAGGACAACGCGATAGTGAAGCCATCCACTGTCGCGGGCAAGGCGCTGAGCGTGGTGGTCGTGCCATCCGATACGCGGGTCAGCGTGTAGTTGGACGAAGCCGAACTGTAAGTCAGGTTGTAGTTGCTGGTGGTAAGCGCGCCGGCCTGGCCCAAGGTCGTCGTCAACACGGCGGAGCCGGTATTGTTGGCATTGCTGTAAATGCTCGGCGAAGTAGAGGCGATATTGAAGAAATTTCCCCCGAGCACGCCGTTTAAATCTTGCCCGAGCTTGTGTTGGTTGTTGAAAGTTTGCGCGAGCCCGATGGCGACGCGGCCCAATGCGTTTTGCGCATTGTCCAGGCTATTGCTGCGGAAGGCCAAGAGACCGCCGAGCGTGCCGCCGCCTTCGAGATTGGCGCTGGGTATGGTGACATAGCCACTGCCGATTGAATATGCGACGTTCTTTTGTCCGGGGTCGGTCGGATCCGTCTGTAAGGCAAGCGAAAAGGAGGAGGTGCCGCTCACCAGCGCTTGACCATTGCCGATGAATACATTGTAAGTACCGTCGTTTTGTTTCACCACCGAGGTCTTGACCATCTCATTGAGTTTGCTGATGAGCTGATCGCGTTGATCCAATAAGTCGTTGGGCGGCTGGTTATTGAGGCTTTGCGCCGCGATAATTTTGCCGTTGAGATCGGCCACTTGAGAGGCATAGGAATTGATGCTGGAGACCAAAGTATCCAGTTGCGTGTTAACTCCGCTGCGTATGTCGTCGAAGCGCGAATAGAGCGATTGCAGCCGCGCTACCAGTGCATCCCCGCCCGAGAGCAAGGATTGCCGCGCCGCCGCCGAAGTGGGGTCGTTAGCAACCGCGCTCGCCCCGGTGAAAAAGCTTTGTATCGCGGGCGAGAGCCCGGCGCTGGGATCGGCAAGCAAGTTGTCGATCTGATTGATTTCGGTGGAGTAGGTATTGTAAAACTGGTTTTGGGTCGATGCGGCCGACACCTGGGCATCCAGGAATTGGTTATACATGCGGCGCACCGTCTCCACATGGGCGCCGTTGCCGATGAAGCCGGCGCCGGTGGACATCGCGAAATTGGTCGCCTGCACCGCCTCTTGGCGATGAAAGCCGGGCGTATTGACGTTCGCGATATTGTGCTGCGCGGTCAGCAGATTGAGTTGCGCATTATTGACCGCGCTGACGCCAATACCAAGAAGACTATTGCCCATGATACTGCTCCTGCCGTTGTGCCTCGCCAAAATTTCCCATAATCGTTATATCGGCGCGGCGTTCCATATCTTGAGTTAGGCCATCGAGCGTAGCAGGCTACCGGCCGCGATGCTCGACAGCTTGGCCGCGTAGTGCGGATCGGTGGCGTATCCCGCTTGCTGCAAACGCTGGGCAAACAGCCCGGCATCGCCCGTATTCAACACGGCTTGATAGCGCGGCGCGGATTTCAGCAGTGCCGTGTAATCTTGGAACGCCGCCGCGTAGGAATCATAGGCGCGGAAACGCTCGGTACGCTGCCGTGGCACGCCGTTTACATATTCCGTGGTGCTGACCTCCGCGACTTTTCCGCTCCATTGCGCATTGGCCTTGATACCGAAAAGGTTATGGCTGGTGCTGCCGTCCGCGAGCTTGATCTCATGTTTCCCCCACGCGCTTTCCAAGGCTGCTTGCGCTAGCACGCCGTGCGGCGCGACACCCAGCGCGCGCCCGGCGGAAGCGGCGTAGGGCCAGAAACGGCTGGCGAATTGCTTGGGAGTCATGGCTGCATCCGCTTGGGCCGTAGATGCAGCCGATGGCGTGGCGGCCGCTTGCGGCAAGTTCAGGCTAAATGCCTTGGGCGCGGCGTCATTTTTCGGTGGGAGAGGCAAGGGGGTCTGAGCGCTTCCAGGCAGGCCTTGGGTAAAAGCGCGGGGTACGGAGATTTTCTTGATCGGGAACGGGGTATCCGGCGCGGTATCGGCCGGCGGCTTGGCTTGATTGCGCGCAAATTGCTGGATTAGCATGTCGGCGAGCCCCAAGCCTTTGCCGGCGGCGATTTTTTGGGAAAATTGCTGATCCAGCAGCTCGGTATAGAGGCGGGTTTCGCCGTTATCGAATAAGCTCTCGCCGCTGTTGGTGCCGCGCATGCTTTTGGTCAAAATATTCATAAACATGGCTTCGAATTGCTTGGCCACGACTTGCATCGATTGCGTCGGGTCTTGCTTCGCCGCCAGCTTTAAATCGCTGAGCGATTTGCCTTCGAGCATGAAGCCGGAAGTATCGAGCGCGTTCAGCATCAGATAATCTCCAGCTCGGCGCGCAGCGAGCCGGCCGCCTTCATGGCTTGTAAGATCGCGAGTAAGTCTTGCGGGGTGGCGCCGACGGCATTCAGCGCTTTGACCACTTCGCCCAGCTCGGCGGAGGAGGGCAGTACCACCAAGCCGCCTTTGTCGCTTTGAATTTGAATTTGCGATTGCTGGGTCAGGATGGTTTTCCCGGAGGACAGCGGATTGGGCTGGCTGACTTGCGGCGTCGTGCTGATGGTGACGGACAGATTGCCGTGCGCCACCGCGCATGTTTCTACTTGCACGGCTTGATTCATGACCACCGAGCCGGTGCGCGCATTGAGAATGACTTTTGCCGGCAATTCGCCCGGCGCGATATCGATATTTTCCATTTGAGCGATGAAGGCGACGCGGCGGTTTGCGTCCTGCGGCACATGGACTCGCACCAGGCGGCCATCGAGCGCGGCGGCGGTGTGCTCGCCGAAGAAGCGGTTTACCGCCTGCACGATGTGGTTCGCGGTAGTGAAATCGGCTTGATTTAATTCCAAGGTAATCGCATCGCCTTGGCCCAGCGCTGCCGACTGTACCGCTTTTTCCACGGTGGCGCCGCTGGGGATGCGGCCCGCCGAGAGATGATTGATGGTGACGCTGCTACCGCCCGCGGCCGCGCCGGCGCCCACGATCAATACACTGCCTTGGGCGATCGCATAGACATTGCCGTCGGCGCCTTTCAGCGGCGTCATGAGCAAGGTGCCGCCTTTGATGCTCTTGGCGTTACCCAGAGAAGAGACGGTCACATCGATCGTTTGTCCCGGCTGCATGAAGGGCGGCAAGGAAGCGGTAACCATCACCGCGGCGACATTCTTGAGCTGCATGCCCGTCACCGCGCTGGGCGGGAAGTTCACCCCCAGGGCGGTGAGCATATTGGCGATGCTTTGCACCGTGAACGGCGTTTGCGTGGTTTGATCGCCGCTGCCGTCAAGACCCACCACCAGGCCGTAGCCGATAAGTTGGTTGCTCCGCACACCGGAAATTTGCGAGACATCCTTGATGCGATCGGCGTAGGCATTGGCGCCGCTGAGCGCGAGTAAAACAAGCAAGGTCAGGAATGATTTCATATGGCCGCCTAGAAGGGTAAGAAGGTCATGAAAAATTTCGCCAGCCAACCCATGATTTGCGCTGAATCGACCGTGCCGGTGCCGCGATATTCGATACGCGCATCGGCGACTTCGGCCGACGAGATGGAATTGCCGAAGCCGATATGCGAGGGATCGACCACGCCCGAAAAGCGAATGTATTGATTGTCGTGATTCAAGCCGATTTGTTTTTCGCCGCTCACCAGCAAATTGCCATTGGCAAGCACCTCGATCACCGTCACGGTGATGGTGCCGGCGAACGTGTCATTGGCATTGCTTTCGCCCTTGCCGTTGAATTTATGCGCGGAAGAAGCGCCTAAAGTGGTGCCCAGAAAGCTTTTTCCAGGCAGCCCAGACAAGGCGGAAACGTTAAAATCGTTGGTTTGCGTGCGTTGTGAAGCGCTGTTGGCTTTTTTCGTGGCATTGGTTTTTTCATTGATGTAGATCGTCAAGATATCGCCGACATTGCGGGCGCGGCGCATTTCGAATAATGAGGTGCTGTTGTTCGCCGCGTAAATCGCACCAGGCGATGCTTGAGCCGGCGCGGGCGGAGCCGGACGCGCGCTCATCGGCTGCTGCACATTGGTGGGCGGCACGGTGCCGCACGCGCCAAGTCCCGCCATGAGCGCGCATGCCGCCAGTGATTTTATCCGCTTAAGCGATACGGCATTCATGGCCGTCTCCTTACAGTTGCGCCAGTTTTTGCAGCATTTGGTCGGATGCCTGAATCGAGCGCGAATTGATTTCGAATGCGCGCTGAGTCTGAATCATATTGACCAACTCTTCCGCCACGTTGACGTTAGAGGTTTCGGTATAGCCTTGATTGAGCGTCCCCAGGCCGTTGCTGGTCGGGTTACCGGTGGTGGGCGAGCCGGATGCCGCGGTTTCGAGATACAAATTTTCGCCTTGGCTTTGCAGTCCGCCCGGATTCACGAAACTCGCCAGCTGCAGTTGGCCGACTTGGCTGGGCGCGGGGCTGCCGCTGCTAAGTACCGACACAATGCCGTCGCGGCTGATGGTCACGCTGATCGCATTGCTGGGAATGGTGATGCCGGGGGCGACGACATAGCCGTTAGCGGTGACGATCTGGCCCTGGTTATCCAATTGGAACGAGCCATCGCGGGTGTAGCCGGTGGTGCCATCCGGAAGTTGTATCTGAAAAAAACCGCCGCCGCTGATGGCGAGATCGAAGCTATTGCCGGTTTGCACGAGATTCCCTTGCGTGTGAATGCGTTCGGTGGCGACTGGGTGCACGCCGGTGCCAAGCTGCAGCCCCGATGGGACGATGGTTTGTTGCGAGGATTTCGCGCCCGGTTGCCGCAGGGTTTGGTATAGCAAATCCTCGAATACCGCGCGGCTGCGCTTGAAGCCATTGGTGCTGACGTTCGCCAAGTTGTTGGCGACTACATCCATCGCGAGCTGTTGCGCGTCGAGGCCGGTTTTTGAAATCCAGAGCGATCGAATCATGATAATTTATCCTGTCACTGACATAATTTGGCTGGCTTTAGCGGAATTCTGGTCGGCGTTTTGCAGCAACTTCATATTCATATCGAACTGGCGCGATAGGGAGATCATATTGACGAGCGCTTCCGCGGGATTGACGTTGCTTGACTCCAAGCCGCCCGAGTGCAGCACCACGCTGGTGTCGGCATCCGCTATGCCGCCGTTTTTCAGATGAAACAAACCATCGTCGCCGCGCTCCAGATTTTCTTCCGGCGGATTGACGAGCTTGAGGTGGCCGACTTCGGTCACTTGGTTTTTTTGGTTGCTGGTCGGCACGGTACTGATAGTGCCGTTTGCCGCGATAGTCAGTTCCGTGTCGGGAGGCACGGAGATCGGGCCGCTATCCGACAGCACATTGAGTCCGGTGCGGGTTTGCATCACGCCATTGGCGTTCACCGTGAGGCTGCCGTCGCGGGTGTAGGCTTCTTTACCATCCGCGCCTTGTACCGCGATCCAGCCCTTGCCGCTGATGGCGACATCCAAATTGCGGCCGGTGGTTTGAATTACCCCGGGTCTGAAGTCGGTGCCGACGCTGGCATCGACCACGAACGCCCGCGTCGGGGCATCCCCGCCGATCACCGGAACCGCGCGAAAGGCATCGATCTGAGCGCGAAAGCCGGTAGTGGTGACATTGGCCAAGTTGTGCGCAACGGTCGCCTGTTGCCACATAACATGCTTGGCGCCGGTCATTGCCGTGTAGATGAGACGATCCATGCTTACCTCAGATTGACCAGCGTTTGCAGTACTTGATCTTGTGTTTTAATAGTTTGCGCGTTCGCTTGATAACTGCGTTGTGCCGTAATCATCGCGACCAGCTCGGCGGTCAGATCTACATTCGAGTCTTCCACGGAGGAGGACTGCAGCACGCCCAAATTGCTGGTGGCGGGCGCCCCGGTGAGTGGCGCGCCCGAGGTGCTGGTTTCCGCGAATATATTATTGCCTTGCGGCTGTAAACCTTGCGCGTTATTGAAGTTGGTGAGCACGATTTGCGCGCGGTTGATGGACTGGCCATTGGTGTAACGCGCCTTGATAATGCCATCCGACCCGATACCGAAACCCGTCAGCCGTCCCGAGGTAAAGCCGTCCTGCGTCACGGCATTGACCCCGAATGGGCTGCCGAATTGCGTGCTGCCGCCGAAATTAAAGGCCACGCTCAAGGGTGCCGCGCCGGTGCCGAGCTGCGCCGCGGTGATGGCTTGCGATGCCGTTCCACCGCTGCTGATCGCTCCGCCGCTGGTGAAGCTGAGGGTGGTCAACGCGGTGCTGCCGCCGCTCGAAAGATCGATGGTCGAGCCGCTGGCATTGGTCAGCGTCGCATAGACATTCCAGGTATTGGACGATGCCTTGACGTAATACATCGAGTAAGTTTGCTGGTTGCCCAGGCTATCGTAGAGCGACAGCGAAGTCGAACTGGTGTACGTCGCCGCGTTCGTATAGTTGAAGGCGGAAGAGATCGTGCTCGCGCGTGAATCCAGGTTGACCGCGACCGTCGCGGAAGTCGTCGCATTGGGCGCCAAATCGCTGGTCGAGAGTTGAATATTGGCCAGCGTGCCGGTCACGATCGCGCCGCTGGAGGTGGCGGAGTAACCAGTCACGTTATAGCCTTGCGGCGTGACGATATAACCGCTTTTGTCCAATTGAAATTGGCCGTTGCGCGTGTAGAAAATCGTGCCGTTATTGCTCACCCGGAAAAATCCGTTGCCGTTAATGGCGGTATCCAGCGGGTTGTTGGTGGTGGTGATATTGCCCTGAGTGAATTGCTGGGCCACGGCCGCCAGCTTGGTGCCGATGCCTACTTGCACGCCGCTTGCGCCGGAGAGCGTGCTGGCATAGACATCGGCAAATACCGCCTGCGAGGATTTGAAGCCTACCGTGGAGGCGTTCGACACATTATTGCCGATCACGTCGAGGTTCTTCGCCGCCGCGTTCAGTCCGGATAATCCTTGTTGGAAACTCATCTCGATCTCCTTCGCTTACAAAATTTGCTTGACTTGGGACAAGCCGGCGCTGCCCAGGCCGTCGATATTCAATTGCGCGCCTTGCGCACCCAGGGTGACGCTATGCACCTTGCCATAGGAAAGCGGCGTGGCGCCAAGCACGGGCTGACCGGCGGCGAGCGCTTGCATTTCATAGGTATATTGGCCGCTCGCGGCGGTGCCGCCGGCGTCATTCATGCCATCCCATTGAAAGGTAACGATGCCGCCGGTTTGCGGGCCCAGGCTCGCGCTGTGCACCGTAGCGCCGGATGCATCCTTGATGACAATGTTGAGTTGATCCACGGCCTGCGGCAAATCGACGGCGGCAATGGCGCTGCCGCCGGCAAGCGCCAAGGTCTTGCCCGGAATGAGCACGCCGCGTCCGATCATGCTGGCGGCCTGCAAGGACTGCGATGCGCTGAATGAACTGGAGAGGCTGCTCACCAAGTCATTCAGCTTATTGATACCGGTCACGGTGGAGAGCTGCGCCATTTGCGAGGTGACCTGAGAATTATCCAAGGGATTCAAGGGGTCTTGATTCCGCATTTGCGTTATCAGGAGCTTCAAAAAGCGATCCTGGGTCGCGTTCAGCGCGTCGCTGCTGGCGGTGCTGGCGCCGGTACTGCCGGTGACGGGGGCGATAGTGGTCATTCGATTATTCTCCTAGGCTTATTGGCCGAGTGTGAGCAATTTCAGCAGCATGCTCTTGCTAGTATTCATAACATCCACGCTATTTTGATAAGAACGCGAGGCCGAGATCATATTGACCATTTCTTCCACCACGTTCACATTGGGGTAAGTGACATAGCCTTGTTTGTCCGCGGCCGGATGCTTTGGGTCATAGACTCTTTTCAACGGGGAAGGGTCTTCGATCACTTCGCTCACGCGCACGCCCGCGCCATATTTCACTTGCTGGCCGCCGATCGGAATGGCTTGAAATACGACTTCGCGCGCCCGGTACGGCTGGCCGGTGGAACTGGTAGTGGATTCGGCATTAGCCAAATTGCTGGCCACGACGTTCAGCCGTTTGGATTGCGCGTCGAGCGCGCTGCCGGCGATGGTGAATATATTGAATATCGACATCTTAAGCTCCCTTGATGGCAGTCATGAGGGTCTTGAATTGGCCGCTCAATACGCGGAGGGTAATTTCGTAGTGCAGCGCGTTTTCGGCGAACTGCGCGCGCTCCACATCCATGCTGACCGTGTTGCCGTCGATATTGGGCGGACTGGAGGCGCGATATAAAACTTTGGCGTCATAGGGGTTGCCGGATGCGAGCGCCAAGTGATGCGGATCGGTAGCGGCCATTTTTATGTCGCCCGGCTGGTTGTTCATGCGGCGCTTCAGCTCTTGCGCGAAATCAATGTCCACTGCTTTGTAATTAGGCGTATCGGCATTGGCGACGTTCGATGCCAATAACTGCTGGCGATACCCGCGCAGTTTCAATGCTTGGGTCTCGAAGTCGAATTCCTGATCTAGTTTGCTTAGTGTCATGATGGATGCTCTCGTCTTCCTATCAGCATCAATCGTGCCAACGCAGAAAGCATCCCTAAATATGCGTAATGGGCTTGTATTGCAGTGGGGAGAGAAAGCGGGAAGACGTTTAAGCGGCGGGTGAAGCGGCAATCCTTGCCGGGTACGGCAAGGATTGCAGTTAATGCAGCGTGCCGGCTTGCGCGAGGTAGACGCGGTTGCGCCCCGCTTGCTTGGCGCGATAGAGAGCGGCATCGGCGCGCGCGAGGATGGCTTCGATGGTTTCCGCCTCTTCGCGCTGCGCTACGCCGGCGCTAAAGGTGATGAGGACTTTCTCGTTTTCATGAAGGAAATAGCGCTTGGTCAGTTCACGCTGCAGGCGCGTTATGACGGCGACGCCATCGGTGGCGCCGGTATCGGGCAGCAGGATGACGAATTCTTCGCCGCCGTAGCGCGCGACCACGTCTACCGGGCGCAAAATTTCCTTTACCACATTGGCCAGGTGGATGAGCGCCAGATCGCCGGCCTCGTGACCGAAAGTATCGTTGAGTTTTTTAAAATGATCCACATCGAGCAGCGCGACGGATACCGGTGTTTGGCCGCGCTCGGCACGCGCGAATTCGCGCATGCAGGCTTCTTCCATGCCGCGCCGATTGAGCGTGCCGGTCAGGTGGTCTTGATAGATCAGTTCGCTGACTTGGCCCAATTCCGCCTCGAGCTCGTGCATTTTTTGCTCGGCGGTTTCGGCTTGACGGCGTGCATTCATCAATTCGTCTTGAGAACGCATCATATCGAGATGCAGGCTCTTGGTATCGGCGATAATGTCCTGCAGTATGGCGTTGATGGTGGGTAAATCCTCGGTACGGCTGATTTTCTCGACATAGCCTCCGATCTTGAGATGGTACTCGCCGGTGCTCTCGGACATTTCACCGATGCGCGAGATGAAAACGGTCACCAGATTTTTTAGCGACGTCTTGGCTTCATTCAAACTCTGCTTGAGCGTGCCTTGTTTGAACAGCACTTCCTTGATGCGCTGCTCGGTTTCCGTAAGCATTTTGGGCGTCAATGGCTGGCTGATGATTTCTTGCACGATATTGAGTTGGCCGCGCAGCCATTGATCGTCGAGCAGCAATTCTGTGACATTCTCGACCAGTAAGCGCAGCAGGCGCAGCAGGCCATCGAGCACCTCCTGGTCGGCGTCGGCGCGTAATTCCAGTTCTATCCAAAACTGCCGGATGTCTTTCGAGAATTTGTTGAGCGCATCGAGATCGTTGGCATTGCGCGCCTGCGCGGCGAGATCGGCGGCGCGGGTCGCCAGCTCGGGAAAATGCGCGATGCGCGGCATGACGCCATGCAGCAGGGCTTGCGCCAGCAGATCGGCTAGCAT
The DNA here is from genome assembly GCA_027438535.1 of bacterium. Classification (GTDB taxonomy): domain Bacteria; phylum Pseudomonadota; class Gammaproteobacteria; order Burkholderiales; family Thiobacteraceae; genus RBG-16-58-11. Next base: position 1,865 of record DAIAMA010000012.1, on the reverse strand, counting down.
GCCCGGGACTTCTTCCGCGCCGAGTAGCGGGCCGGGTGGCGCGCCGACACGCTCATCGGGCGGGACACCCCTGGCGGAGTGCTCTTCGAGGCGTTCACCTCCTTCCACCTCGATGTCGGCAGGCCCGCTGGCGCCCTGACTCCAGGCTTTTGCCAAGCTACGCAGCTTATTCAATAGCTCATCGGCGTTTTTTCCGAAGTTGATCAATACACGCTCTAGCGCTTCTTTCTTGCGTGCCGTCGTCAAGCCTTTTTGTTTCAGGTCCCATTGTTTGATGAGATCGCGTATTAGGTCGGCCCATCCGGTTTGCTCCAAGCGCTTTTGCGCTCCCATGGCTTCGATATGCCGGGTGAAAGCCTTCCAGTCGCGCAGTTCGAGCGATTGCACGATATCCTTGCTGACGTTATTGATCTGCGGGTTGCCGCGCCCTGCCGATTGGAATGCGGTGATTAGCGCTTTTTCGAATTCGCCGCTGTCTTCGGGCGCGGTTCCCGCGATCTCGTGATACAGGCGCTGGTAGTTTTCCGGCGTGGGAGCAATACGGCGCGCGGCGAGCTGCTTAAACGTCTCACGCGCGATATCGATGGGGTTGGTGAATTTAGGCATGCTGGACGCGCGTCTCCGTGTTGCCGCGGACGCGCCTCCGAGAAACAGTTAGTGCATGGACTTGGATTGCGCGAATACGGCGTTTAATTGGGCGGTGACTTCCTGCAGTTTGCTAGACGCATGCGCTACGCCATCGAGCTCGCCACGGGTCGTGCTCGCGAGTTCCGCGATATGCCCGATATTTTGGGAAATGGCATGGCCCGCTTGCGCCTGAGTATGCGTGGTCTGCGCGATTTCAGCAATAAGATCGCGCTCGCTCATGACCGCGCCGCGCGAACAACCCAGCGCTTCCGCCACCTGTTCCAGCGACGTCATGCTGTCGGCGAGATGGCTGCGGCCGGTGGTGATGGTTTCATCCAGCTTGCTCGATTGCTGGCCGACCATTTGCGTGACATCGTCGATTTCACGCGCCGCTTGCGCGGATTTTTCCGCCAGTTTGCGTACTTCGTCGGCCACGACCGCGAAACCGCGCCCTTGCTCGCCGGCGCGCGCGGCCTCGATCGCCGCGTTCAATGCCAGTAAATTGGTTTGATCGGCGATATCTTTCACTTGGCTGGTCATGGAAGTAATTTTTTGCATGCTGGACATGAAGGCTTCCACCGATTGCGCGATGACATTGACCGCCGAGTCCACTTCGTCGATATCGCCCATTAAACGCGACACGCTTTCGTTGCCGTTTTGGGTATTGGCCATGCACTCATCGGCTTGCTTGACCGCGGCGCTGGCATGCCGGTCGACCGTGCTGATGGCCAGGCTGAGTTCTTCCAATTTCATGGTGGCATCGGACGCGAGTTGCGTTTGCGCGTCAAAACGCTGGCCGAATTGATGCAGAGTGTGGCTGATATGTTCGGTATTTTGACGAATATCGTCTACCCGGCCGTGCAGTGCGGCGGACTGCTGTTGCATCGTATCCAGCGCGCGGTTGATGGCGGCGATCAGGGCTTGCCATTCCGGGTGCGCGCTGCCGGGCAGGCGTTTGTCCATTGCGCCATTACCGATTGCATGCGCGGCGGCGAGCAGTTCGGGCGTAGGGGTGGCGGCATAAAGGAGCCAAGGTATCGTGCCGCCCGCAATGAGGATGCTGCCAATTAAGCCGATAATACTGGCCGTCGTAGCAGGACTGCTGCTCCCGAGGGAAATCCCGCTCGCGATTATGAGGGGCAATAAGCTGGCGGCAATCCCCGCGATGACCCGGACGCTTTGTCCCTGGCGCACGACGATAGGCGCACGCAACATATCCTGACGCAACGGATACCCGG
>DAIAMA010000129.1 GCA_027438535.1 bacterium | reverse complement strand
AAGCGCCGCTGGGACTGGGCGATTCATCCGGTGTACAAGCGCGTGGATACTTGCGCCGCGGAATTTTCAACCGATACCGCGTATCAATACTCGACCTATGAGGAAGAGTGCGAAGCCCATCCCACCGGCCGCAAGAAGATCATGGTGCTGGGCGGCGGGCCGAACCGTATCGGCCAGGGCATCGAGTTCGATTATTGCTGCGTGCACGCGGCGATGGCGATGCGCGAGGACGGATTCGAGACCATCATGGTCAACTGCAATCCGGAAACCGTCTCCACCGATTACGATACCTCCGACCGATTGTATTTCGAGCCGCTGACGCTGGAAGACGTGCTGGAAATCGTGCGCGTCGAAAAGCCGGTGGGCGTCATCGTGCAGTTCGGCGGTCAAACCCCGCTGAAATTGGCGCGTGATTTGGCGGCGAACGGCGTGCCCATCATCGGCACCACGCCGGACGCCATCGATTGCGCCGAAGACCGCGAACGTTTCCAAACGCTGCTGCACGATTTGAAATTGCTGCAACCACCCAACCGCACCGCGCGTTCCAGCGAACAAGCGCTCAAACTGGCGGAGGAGATCGGCTATCCGCTGGTGGTGCGGCCGTCCTATGTATTGGGCGGGCGTGCCATGGAAATCGTGCACGAGCAGGCCGATCTCGAACGCTATATGCGCGAGGCGGTGAAAGTATCGAATAAATCGCCGGTGCTGCTGGATCGCTTCTTGAACGATGCCATCGAAGTCGATGTGGATGCGATTTGCGACGGCACGGATGTACTCATCGGCGGCATCATGGAGCACATCGAAGAGGCCGGTGTGCATTCGGGCGATTCGGCATGTTCGTTGCCGCCTTACAGTCTGAGTCCGGCACTGCAAACCGAATTGCGCGCGCAGACGGTGCGGCTGGCGCATGCGCTCAAAGTCGTCGGCTTGATGAACATTCAGTTCGCGATCCAAGGTACGACGGTGTATGTGCTGGAAGTGAATCCGCGCGCCTCGCGCACCGTGCCTTTCGTTTCCAAAGCGTGCGGTTTGCCGCTGGCGAAGATTTCCGCGCGCTGCATGGCGGGTAAAACACTTCGATCCCAGGGAATAGAATATGAAGTGATTCCGCCCTATTATTCGGTGAAAGAAGCGGTGTTCCCCTTCATTAAGTTCCCCGGCGTGGACCCGATTTTGGGGCCGGAGATGAAATCCACCGGCGAAGTGATGGGCATCGCCGATTCCTTCGGCGAGGCTTTTCTCAAATCCCAAATCGCCGCCGGGATCAAGTTGCCGGCATCGGGCAAAGTTTTCATCAGCGTGAAACCTTTGGACAAGCCGCGCGTCGTAGAGGTGGGGCGCACCTTGCTGGAATTGGGCTTTACCTTGTGCGCCACGCGCGGCACGGCTAACGTGATGCAGGCCGAGGGCCTGGCCGTGCAAGTGGTGAACAAGGTGCCGGAAGGCCGCCCGCACATCGTGGATATGATCAAGAGCAAAGAAATCGCGCTCATCATCAACACCGTGGAAGACAAGCGCGCGATTCAGGATTCGTATGCCATTCGCGCCGCGGCCGAGCAATTCCGCGTCACCTATTACACGACATTGGCGGGTGCGCGTGCCGCGGTTACGGGCATGCGTCATATGAATGAGATGAACGTATTTGATTTGCAGGGCCTGCACGCGAGCCTAGGCGCCCGCTAGCGGCTTCTGAAAAGGAGTGCACGATGAGTAAAGTTCCCTTGACCGTGACCGGCGCGGAAAAACTGCGCGTGGAGTTGCATCATCTTAAGACCGTGGAGCGTCCGAATGTGATCGCCGCCATCGCCGAGGCGCGCGCGCACGGCGATTTGTCGGAGAATGCCGAATACGATGCGGCGAAAGAGCGGCAGAGTTTTGTCGAAGGCCGAATCGTGGAGTTAGAGTCCAAAATATCCAACGCGCAGATCATCGACCCTAAGCTATTGGATGCCGATGGCAACGTGGTATTCGGCTCGACCGTAGATTTGGAAGATATGGAATCCGGCCAGAAAGTGACTTACCAAATCGTCGGCGACGACGAGGCCGATCTTAAGCTGGGAAAAATCTCGATCAGTTCGCCCATCGCACGCGCCTTGATCGGAAAATATCCCGGCGATGTGGCCGAGGTGCAAGCACCGGGCGGCATACGCGAATATGAAGTGCTGGATGTGAAGTATATCTAGGCCGGCCGATGAAAAACCTTAGCGCTAAACTTGCGCTCGTCACGCTTACTCTCTGGGTCGGGAGCCTGTGGGCGATCGGTTATATCGCGGCGCCAACCTTGTTTTCCGCGTTATCCGATCGGCAGCTGGCGGGTATGCTCGCCGGGAAGCTGTTCACGATCACGGCGTATGTGGGTATGGCGTGCGGGCTCTATCTTTTGTTCTACCGGCTCGCCACGGAGGGCGCGCGCGCATTCAAGCAAGGATTTTTCTGGATTGTTTTGACGATGCTGGTGTTGACGCTTATCGGCCATTTCGGCATTCAGCCGATTATTCAGCATTTGAAAGTGCAGGGTGGTACGGCGGAGGTGATGCACAGCGTGGTCGCTAGCCGCTTTGCGCGCTGGCACGGCATCGCCAGCATTCTTTACTTGATTCAAAGCCTGTTGGGTTTGGCCTTGGTCTTAAAAAATCGGTAGGGCGAGGCATGCCTCGCCCGCATTCAGCGCGGCAAAATCAGCTTGGCTTCCGCGGCGCGTTTGTACACCACTAAAGTCTTGCCGATGTGCTGCACCGGTGCGGCGGTTAAAGTCTCGCAAATAGCCTGCAGCATGGCTTCGCGCTCGGCGCGTTCGTCGTTCATCACTTTAATCTTGATGAGTTCATGCGCTTTGAGCGCAGCAGCGATTTCCTTGGAAACGGCCGCGCTCAAGCCGGCATCGCCGATCATTACAACGGGACTAAGATGGTGGGCTTGGGCACGCAGAAAGCGCAATTGAGTTGGGTTCAACTTTTTCATGGCGGCAGTGTAATCGATGAAGCGCTCTAAAACCAGCAAAGCCTGGATGCAAAAGCATGTGAACGATCCCTATGTGCAGCAAGCGAAGCAGCAGGGCTATCGGGCGCGTTCGGCCTACAAGCTGTTGGAGATCGATGCCAAAGACCGGCTGCTAAAATCCGGCATGCGGGTCGTGGATCTGGGTTCCGCGCCCGGTGGCTGGTCGCAGGTCGCGGCGCAAAAAGTAGGCGAATCCGGGCAGGTATTCGCGCTGGACGTGCTGGAAATGGCCGGCATACCCGGCGTCAGCTTCATTCAGGGCGATTTTACCGATGACGCGGTGCTGGCCGCGCTCGGCGCAAAATTAAACGGCCGGCCGGTCGACCTTGTTATATCCGATATGGCGCCCAATATAAGCGGTATTGCTCTGTCGGATCAGGCAAAAAGCTATTATTTATCGGAGCTTGCGCTGGATTTCGCGCTTAAGCACATGAACCCGGGCGGGAACTTCCTGGTCAAAGTGTTTCAAGGCGGTGACTTCGATGTTTACGTGAAGCGTTTGCGCGCGTGCTTCCGGCAAGTGCAGATACGCAAGCCGGATGCCTCGCGTAACCACAGCAAGGAAGTCTATCTCCTAGGCAAAGGATTGCATGACGTAGGGTTATCTGAAGAATGATTAATGGTACAAGCGTATCGCACGCCGCTGAAATTAGGGTTAGAATGAGTCCAAATTGTTATTTCCTCGTTAAGGAACAGCCTTGAATAACGCATTCAAAACTATCGCCATCTGGCTCGTGATCGGGCTGGTGCTCATGACGCTTTTCTCGCAATTCACCACCAAGCATACCGCGGCGGCGACGGTGGATTTCTCCTCCTTCATGCAAGACGTGAAGGGGAAACAAATTGCCCAGGTGCAAATCGACGGCAACACGGTACGCGGCAAGCGTCAGGACGGCAGCCGCTTCGTGACGTATGCGCCCAACTATATTTGGCTGGTGGACGATCTGCTCAAGAGCGGCGTGAAAATCGAAGCCAAGCCGCCCGAAGAGCAATCGCTGCTTACCAATATCTTTATTTCCTGGTTCCCGATGCTGCTGTTGATCGGGGTATGGGTGTTCTTCATGCGCCAAATGCAAGGCGGTGGGCGCGGCGGCGCATTTTCCTTTGGCAAGAGCCGCGCGCGCATGCTCGATGAATCTACCAATGCCATCACTTTCGCCGATGTCGCCGGCTGCGACGAGGCGAAAGAAGAGGTCGGCGAGCTGGTCGAGTTTTTGCGCGACCCCGGCAAGTTTCAAAAACTCGGCGGACGCATTCCGCGCGGCGTGCTGATGGTGGGCAGTCCCGGTACCGGTAAGACCCTGTTGGCGAAAGCCATCGCGGGCGAAGCCAAAGTGCCGTTCTTCTCCATCTCCGGTCAACAGCAGCATCGGGAACCAGGAAATAAATACCTGCGACAAAAATGAGGGTTCTTCCGGCTGCTTGACATCGAATCTGACGCCGTTATTGACCAGGTCGCCGACCAAACCGCGATCAAGATAAGTAATTGCAGTCTTGATTTTCTTGCCGTCCAAAGTTGTGCCGACAATGCTGCGATCTTCGATCGTCGCGTCCTTGATCTGCTTGGCTTTGATATCATCAAGGAATTCCGAAT
>DAIAMA010000128.1 GCA_027438535.1 bacterium | reverse complement strand
AACCCCGCGCTGCTGGCTGAATTGACCGGCATCGCGGTGATCGCGGATTTCCGCAGCCGCGATATCGCCGCCGGCGGCCAAGGCGCGCCGCTGGTACCGGCATTTCACGCGGCGGTATTCAGGCGCGCAACAAAACATCGCGTGATCGTGAACATCGGCGGCATAGCCAACCTTACCGATCTGCCAGTTGACGGTAACGTCATCGGCTTCGATTGCGGCCCCGGCAATATACTGCTGGACGCCTGGTGCGCAGCGCATACCGGCCACCCGTATGATCAGGGCGGCGCATGGGCCGCAAGCGGGAAGGTCATTCCGGCGTTGCTGGCGGCGCTGCTGCAAGAACCGTATTTCAAACAGCCTCCACCCAAAAGCACCGGCCGTGATGTATTTTATGGCGGATGGCTTGAGCCTTTCCTGCAAGCGGCATATGCGCCGCAAGACGTGCAGGCGACACTGCTTAAGCTCAGCGTCAAAACCATTTGGCAAGCCATCCAGGATTATTGCCCGGACACGCAAGAAGTGTTTGTATGCGGCGGCGGTGCGCGGAATACCGCCTTAATGAACTCACTGCGCCACGCCTTCGCGGAAAATGCGGTGCCGGTTGCGCTCACTGATGCTTTAGGCGTGCCGGCGGAGCAAGTCGAAGCGCTCGCCTTCGCCTGGCTGGCACGGCAAACACTGCATGGTGAAGCGGGTAACTTGCCCGCCGTAACCGGCGCTACCCATCCCTGCGTGCTAGGTGCGATTTATCCTGCGGGGATAAGCGCGCATTGATGCGGAGCAAGGACGCCTATTTTGCGGCTACTTTCTTTTCTTTCAGAACCAGCGGCAAATCATTCAACAGATCGGACAACTCGTCGGCGTGCTCTTCTTCCATGGCCAAGATGCCTTCCAGCATGCGCCGCGTCGTGGGATCTTGATCGCTCAGATACTGGATCATCTCGCGATAACTGTCGATAGCGATGCGTTCGGCGATCAGGTCCTCCTTGATCATATCCACCAGAGAATCGGCCGCGACGTATTCCGCGTGGCTACGGCTTGTCAAGCTGTCCGGCGAAAAATCAGGTTCGCCACCCAGCTGCACGATGCGTTCGGCGATCAGATCGGCATGTCCCAGCTCCTCGTTCGCATGCACCAAGAATTCGGCGGCGATGCTTTTCGATTCGATTCCTTTGGCCATGAAATAATGGCGGCGGTAGCCAGGAAATCATTTTTATATTGCGCTGCAATGGGGAAGGCTTGCGGCATCGGCACGGTCAAGGGATTACGCTGCACGCCCGCGACGCGGAATTCATAATGCAGATGCGGGCCCGTTGCCAGGCCGGTCATGCCGACATAGCCGATGACATCGCCCTGATGCACGCGCTCGCCCCTGTGCAGGCCCTTGGCAAACCGGGAAAGGTGGCCGTAGGCGGTGCTGAAGCGGCCCGCGTGCTGGAGTACGATCAGATTGCCATAACCGTTTTCTTTACCGGCGAAGGCCACGAAGCCGTCGGCCGTGGCGCGCACCGGGGTACCGATAGGCGCGCCGTAATCGACGCCTTTATGCGCGCGCCAGGATTTTAATATTGGATGAAAGCGCGCCAGGCTAAAGCCGGAGGTAATGCGCGAGAAGGGCAGCGGTGAACGCAGAAACGCTTTGCGCAGATTTTTCCCGCCGGGTGTGTAGTAACCCTCGTGACCTTGGCGATCCTTGAAATACACGGCACGGTAAGTTTTGCCGTCATTGACGAATTCGGCTGCCAGCACGCGGCCGGTTTTGATCGGCGCGCCGTCGCTATAGTAGGTTTCATACACCACGGAGAAGCGGTCGCCCTTGCGGATGTCCAAATGAAAATCGATGTCGGAAGAGAAGATATCGGCCATTTGCGTCGCGATCGCGTCCGGCACGCCGGCGGCATCGGTGGCCCCGAATAGGGAGCTGCGTACTTCACCGGATTTCATTTCAGTACGGATATCGAGCGGCGCGGCTTGTTCGCTGGCCTGGAAGTGATCGCCCGTGCGCTCGATCCGGAGTTGGGTGTTGTCGGCGGCGATATAGCGCAGCGCGATCAAGTCACCCGCCGCGCTTGTTTTGGCGCGTACGCTCCGGCCGGGAATCAGTTGGTATAAGGTGCGCGCGTCTTTCGCGTTCTTGATGAAATTGACTGCCGCATCGTCTTCGACCTGGAGCCGGTTGAGCAGGCTGCCGATGGTGTCGCCGCGTTGAATGCGCGTTTCGCGCCAATAGGTGTTGTTGCCTTCATTCAGTACCGCCGCTTGCGGCAGGGCGATATTTTCGATAACGGTCTTGAGCTCCACCGGGCGCGGATCGGTGGCGGGTGCAATGCCGAATGCGACGGCCATCCCTAGAAACGGCAGCGTCGCCAAAGCGACCAGCCAGCGGCGGCGGATTATTCTGTCTTGGAGCGTTTGTTTTTGCGCTAGAATTGCGACTTCACTGTCCTGCATGGGATGTCTTCTGATTTTCAGCCGTGAGGATAGCAGAGATCGACGGGCCGGCAAAATACTTTAGCGCACCCCAATTACAAGAATTTCATAAACAGCTAATATTTATTCCTGGCTTACCTTATATATAAATGACATCGATTGACGAAGCGCTCTCAATAATCAAGCGTGGCTGCGACGATCTGCTGCTGGAAGAGGAGTTGAGGCAAAAGCTCGCCGGCGGCCGGCCGTTGCGGGTGAAGGCGGGTTTCGATCCGACCGCGCCCGATCTGCATCTGGGGCATACCGTGCTGCTCAACAAAATGCGCCAGCTGCAGGATTTGGGGCATGAGGCGATGTTCCTGATCGGCGACTTCACCGGCATGATCGGTGACCCGACGGGGAAAAACGCCACACGGCCGCCATTGACGCGCGATCAAGTGATCGAAAACGCGCGCAGTTACGAGAGCCAGATTTTTAAAATTCTCCACCCGGAAAAAACGCTGGTGATGTTCAATTCCAGCTGGATGGGCGAGATGCGGGCGGCGGATTTGGTTGCGCTCGCTGCCCGGCACACCGTGGCGCGCATGCTGGAGCGCGACGATTTCCATAAGCGTTACAGCGGCGGACAGCCGATCGCGATTCACGAGTTTCTTTATCCCTTGATTCAAGGTTACGACTCGGTGGCAATGAAGGCCGATATCGAACTCGGCGGCACGGACCAGAAATTTAATTTACTCATGGGCCGCGAACTACAGAAACACTACGGTCAAGCGCCGCAAGTAGTATTGACCATGCCGATTCTGGAGGGCTTGGATGGCGTGCAGAAAATGTCCAAATCGCTCGGTAATTACATTGGGATCAACGAACCGCCCAATGATATGTTCGGCAAACTGATGTCGGTTTCCGATGACTTGATGTGGCGTTATATCGAGCTTTTGTCGTTCGAGCCGCTGGCGACGGTAGAGAAATGGAAACAAGAGGTGGCAGTAGGCCGCAATCCGCGCGACATCAAAGTGACTTTTGCTCAAGAAGTCGTGGCGCGCTTTCATGATAGGCGGGCGGCGGAGCACGCGCTGGCGGATTTCGAAGCGCGTTTTAAACAAGGTGCATTGCCGGATAACTTGCCTGAAGTGGCTTTAGCCGGAGGGGAAACCGGCTTGCCGATTGCTCAGGTGCTGAAGCAAGCCGGCCTGACACCCAGCACCTCCGAAGCCCTGCGCATGATCGAGCAGGGTGGTGTGAAGCTTAACGGCGCCAAAGTGAGCGACAAGGCGCTCGTGCTTACGCGCGGCGCGCCGATGGTGTTACAAGTAGGTAAGCGCAAATTCGCGCGAGTAACGATTAGCTAAGCATAGTTTCAATCGTCATCGTCGCCCCATTCCCGCTCGTGATGGCGACGACGATATTCGTGCCGCCATTCGTGCCTCTCATAGCGCGGCGCATCTTCATAATAGATAGGGCGGCGGCGCACGACGACGTAACCGTCATCGTCGCCATGTTCGCGCATGATAACGGTTCTGTGCGGTTCGCCTAAGCTGCGGCCGAGCGCCGCGCCTGTCGCGCCGCCGATGGCACTCCAGATAATGGCGTCGTTGCGGCCGCCCATGTTGTTGCCGATCATGGCGCCCGCGGCGCCGCCAAGGCCTGCGCCGATGACCGTCTCCGTGTGGTCGGCGAAGGCGCCGGACGCGCTAAGCGCCAGTGTTACGCCAGCGATAGTTGCAATCCATTTTGCGTGCATGACGGTTCCTCCATTTTGCGTTTTGCACATGCTAAAACGTGGCAGGTGGCAGGGCGTTGACGGTATGAATAATCGTTAATTTGGGGAACTAAAATGCGCTTTGTCACGCGCGCGTAAAAATCCCTTGACCCGAGTATTACCGTCTGTATAATGCGCGCTTTCGTGTTTTACGCACGACCTGTTCTTTAAAAACTTAAACAGCCGATAGGTGTGGGTGCTGAATGCTTTGGGAGCTGGATTCGGATGCAAATTTGAGTTTAGCGATATTGAAGTATGAAGTGCCTATGCCGAAGTTCAAGTAAGGATTTCAGGTACGGGAATGTTAACCCGTTTCCCATCAGCTACGCATTTCTGCCTCGCCTTAGGGGCCGACTCACCCTGCGCCGATGAACGTTGCGCAGGAAACCTGGGGCTTTCGGCGAGGGCGCTTTTCACGCCCTTTATCGCTACTCATGTCAGCA
>DAIAMA010000127.1 GCA_027438535.1 bacterium | reverse complement strand
GCCGCGCCCCTGGGCATTTCAGCCCATCCCAATCAAAACCGACCGAGCGTCCTTAGCTCAGCCCCGGTACCGCCGTTAATCCGCTTGCTTGCGCAAAAATGCTGGGATATCGAGCAAATCGACGCCGGAAGCCTTCATCGCTTCCACTGCCGCCGCATGCCGCCCGGAGCGGATCACTGCCGGCGCATCGGCATCGGCATAGCCCGCGTCATGCCCGATATTATCGGTGCCCGTCTTCACGATTGTGAGCGGCTTGGGTTGGCGCGCTTGCGACGGCATGCCCAAACCGGTGGCGACCATGGTCACGCGTAGATCTTCGTTCATGCCATCGTCGAACACGGCGCCGAAGATTACCGTTGCATCTTCCGCGGTGTATTCGCGAATGGTATGCATCACTTGATGGATTTCCCGCATCTTCAATGACCGATTCGCGGTAATGTTGACCAGCATGCCGCGCGCACCGGACAGGTTCACATCTTCCAGCAGCGGACTCTTCACTGCCTGCTCCGCGGCAACCCGCGCCCGCTCTGGCCCCTGCGCCTTGGCTGAACCCATCATCGCCATGCCCATTTCCGACATCACGGTACGCACGTCGGCAAAATCCACGTTCACCAAGCCGGGGCAACTGATCACTTCGGCGATACCCGCTACCGCGCCGTGCAAGACTTCGTTGGCTTCTTTAAACGCATCCAGCACCGAAACTTCCTCGCCCAGCACTTGCATCAGCTTTTCATTGGGAATGATGATCAGCGAATCGACGTATTGCGACAGCGCCTCGATACCGGCATGCGCCACTTTCAGCCGGCGTCCCTCGAACATGAACGGCTTGGTCACTACCGCCACGGTGAGAATGCCCAGCTCTTTCGCCACTTCCGCCACCACCGGCGCGGCGCCGGTGCCGGTGCCGCCACCCATGCCGGCGGTGATGAACAGCATGTCCGCGCCATCGATGATCTCGGCGATTTTTTCCCGGTCTTCCAGCGCCGACTCGCGCCCGATTTCCGGATTCGCGCCCGCGCCCAAGCCCTTGGTGATGGAACCGCCAAGCTGCAATTTGACGTGGGCATCGCTCTTCGCCAGCGCCTGCGCATCGGTGTTGGCCGCGATGAACTCCACGCCCTGGAGCCCGCACGCGATCATGTGGTCGACCGCATTGCCGCCGCAGCCGCCCACGCCGATCACTTTGATTACCGCATCCTGAGATTGATTGTCGAGAATTTCAAACATCGCTACCTCCTAGTAAAAAGAACCACGAAAAAATCACCCAAAAATTAAAACCCCTGGAACCACGACTTCATCTTGTCGAACACTTGCTGCAAGGAAGAACTCTGCATACGCACCAGCTGATGACGCTGGTACTGCTCCAAACCGGCGAGCAACAAACCCACGCCGGTCGCATAGCGCGGATTGCGCACCACTTCCGATAAACCGCCGACGTATTGCGGCATGCCCAGCCGCACCGGCATGTGGAACACCTCTTCGCCCAAATCCACCATGCCCTGCATCATGCTGGAGCCACCGGTAAGCACGATGCCGGATGAAACCAATTCCTCGAAGCCGCTGCGGCGCAACTCCGCCTGCGCCAGGGAATACAATTCCTCGACGCGCGGCTCGATCACTTCCGCCAGCGTTTGGCGCGACAATTGGCGCGCACCGCGATCGCCCACGCTCGGCACTTCGATCATTTCCGAGGGATGCGCCAATTGGCGCAGCGCGCAGCCATGGGCACGCTTGATGTCCTCTGCTTCCTTGGTCGGCGTGCGTAGCGCCATCGCGATGTCATTGGTAATCTGATCGCCGGCGATCGGAATCACCGCCGTGTGCCGGATCGCACCGTTGGTGAACACGGCGATATCCGCCGTGCCGCCGCCGATGTCGATCAGGCACACGCCCAAGTCCCGCTCGTCTTCGGTCAGCACCGCCATGCTGGAAGCCAGCGGCTGTAAAATCAGATCGCGTACCTCCAGCCCGCAGCGCTTCACGCACTTGATGATGTTTTGCGCGGCCGAAACCGCGCCGGTCACGATATGCACTTTCACTTCGAGCCGCACCCCGCTCATACCCAGCGGCTCGCGCACATCTTCCTGGCCATCGATGATGAATTCCTGGGTCAGGATATGCAGAATCTGTTGATCGGTCGGAATATTCACCGCGCGCGCGGTTTCGATCACGCGCTCGACATCGGCCTGCGCCACTTCCTTATCCTTGATCTTCACCATGCCGTGCGAGTTGATGCTCTTGATATGGCTGCCGGCGATGCCGGTATACACGTCGCGAATTTTGCAATCCGCCATCAGCTCCGCTTCTTCCAGCGCGCGCTGAATCGCGTTCACGGTGGACTCGATGTTGATCACCACGCCCTTCTTCAAGCCGCGCGATGGCGTCTCGCCGATACCGATCACTTCCAATCGGCCTTCCGGCAATACTTCCGCCACCAGCGCCACGATTTTGGACGTGCCAATATCGAGACCGATGATGAGGTTTTTCTGTTCTTTATTCTTAGCCATCTCGCCTCACTCCAAAATCTCCTATCCGTTTACCCGTGGTTTCGCCGCGCCCGCGAAGCGCACCGCGAAACCGTTGGGATAGCGCAAATCCACATACGTCACCTGATACGGCATGCGCGCGATCGTGGCGTCATACGCGCGCACGAATTTATCCAGCCGCGCGCCGGGCTGGTCGCGGCCCAATTGCAGCGTCAAGCCGCTGTCGAGCTTGAGTTGCCAGGCGCGCCGTTCATTCATCGCCAAACTCACCGGCTTAAGCTTGAGCGGCGCCAGCGCTGTCTTGAATCGGATATAGTGCTCCGCCACCTCGGGTGCGCTGCCCTCCGGGCCACTGAGCGTCGGCAGTTCGCTATTGGTCGCAGCCTGGAACAATTCGCCGCGCGTATTCACCAAGCCGCCACCCGCCCAGCGCGCCAGCGCCACATGCTCTTCCAGCGTCACTTCCAAAGTATCCGGCCATTGCCGGCGCAAGCTCACATTGCGCACCCAGGGCAGCTTTTGAAATCCCTGGCCGACTTGCGCGAGATCGAGCGTGAAAAAATTACCCTTGAACTCGCGCGTCACGATATAACTCACTTGCTGATACGTGACATGCCGTAAATCTCCATTTACTTCCACATGCTTCAGCGGAAACAGCGGCAGATGAATCATCAGAAACAACAGCGCATACAAGAGCAAAATCGCCGCCAATGCATAGAGGAAATTCGCACCCCACAACATCAGCTGCGCCTTGTCCCAGAGCGACAGCACCAGCGTGCCGGGCGTAGAAGCCGCCATCGGCCGGCGCGCGAGATCGCCCTTGTCGCGCTTACCCCACATGCGCTTGCTCCAAAATCCGCAGTACCAGCTGATCGAACGACAAGCCCGCCTGCCGCGCCGCCATCGGCACCAGGCTGTGATCGGTCATGCCGGGCGCGGTATTCAATTCCAAGAAATACGGCGTTCCGTCCGTATCCACGATCAAGTCGGCGCGTCCCCAGCCTTGGCAGCCAAGCAACTCGAATGCTTTAAGCGCCAGCGCCTGCAAGGCGCGTTCGGCTTGCGGCGCCAACTCGCAGGGACAGATGTAGCGCGTATCGTTGGCGACATACTTGGCGTCGTAGTCATAGAAGGTGTGCGGCGTTTCCAGACGAATGAGCGGCAATGCCTTATCCCCCAGAATGGCAGCCGTATATTCCACGCCGCTCACGAATTGCTCGGCGAATATCAAGCGGTCGTACCGTGCCGCCAAGGCATATGCCGGCTTCAAATCCTCGGCGCGCATGACCTTGCTCATGCCGATCGACGAGCCTTCGCTCGCCGGTTTTACCATCAAGGGCAAACCCAACTCCGTTACTACCTGATCGAAATCCGTGTATTCGGCGAGCATCGCATAACGCGGCGTCGGCACGCCCGCCGCCTGCCACACCAGCTTGGTACGCCACTTATCCATCGCCAATGCCGAAGCCAGCACGCCACTGCCGGTATATGGAATACCCATCAATTCCAGTGCGCCTTGGATCGTGCCATCCTCGCCATAGCGCCCATGCAAGGCAATGAACACGCGATCGAAGGCTTTCAATTCGGCCAATTCGCGTTCGGCGGGATCGAAGGCTTGCGCATCGACGCCGCTGCTTTGCAAGGCCGCCAGCACCGCATGCCCGCTCTTTAGCGACACCTCGCGCTCGGCGGAGCGCCCGCCGAGCAGCACCGCCACCTTTCCGAAACTTGCTGTGCGCGGCGCGAACGGCAGCACTTGCGAACCGATGCCGCCGACACTGCCGTGCCCGCCCGCCTCCGCCATGGCATGCTGCACCCGGCTCATCAGCAACTCGTTAGTGCGCGCCTGTACCCGCTTGTTTATCATCATTCGCCTCCCGAACCCGGTACGGCGTCCCCGACGATCCGCACTTCGCGTTCAAGTAACACGCCCTTTTCCCGCCGCACCGTGTCTTGCACCATGCTAATCAGATGCTCGATATCCGCTGCCGTGGCATTCCCTAGATTAACGATGAAATTGGCATGCTTTTCCGATACCTGCGCGCCGCCGATGCGCCGGCCCTTCAAACCGCAAGCTTCGATCAGCCGCGCCGCATAATCGCCCGGCGGGTTGCGGAATACCGAACCGGCATTGGGCTGCTGCAGCGGTTGCGCGCTAATGCGTTTTTTCAGTAACGCCTTGATGCGC
>DAIAMA010000126.1 GCA_027438535.1 bacterium | reverse complement strand
ATTCTCCGGTGTTTTGGGCTTGCCGCCGCACCCTGCAAGAAGGCTTGCAGACAAACTGCCGGCCAGCAACCAAGTGGCCAATCGTCCCAGGGCATGCTTTTGTTGGCTATGTGAATTTTTCATGTGATGAATTCCTTGATATTCGATTATGTTTAGCGTGCTTCGCGCGCAGGCTGCCAGCCCGCCGCGGCTTCCAGGGACACTTGGGTCAGGCGCAGTTCGGTGCGGGCGTCGAGCAGGTCGCGTTGCCCGTCCAGTACCTGGCGGTTGACCAATAGCAATTGCAGCAGCCCGATCTCGCCGGCGCGAAAGGAAACGGAGGACAGGTGCTGGTTTTCCTCCAGGCTCGGCAGCACCGATTCGCTCAGCCGTTTAACGCGCGTTTTCAGATTCTCCCAGCGCTCCCACAGCGCCAGCACCTGAGCGCGCGCGTCCCGTTGCACCGCCTGTTGCTGCACCTGCACCTGGGTCAGCTCGGTGGTCGCGCGCCCGATTCCGGCGGCGTTGCGGCGAAACAGCGGCAGCGGCAGGGAAATACTCAGTCCCGTGATTCTGTCTTGGAGGTTAGCCGGGCCTTCGCGCGCTGTGGAGAGGCCCAGCGTCACGTCCGGATAAACCGCCGCGCGCTCCAGATCGAGCCGGCTCCGGGCGGCTTTTTCCCGATAGTCGAACGCGCGCAGCAGCGGGCGGTCTGCGGCCGAAGCCAGCAGTTCCTGCAAGGTATACGAAGCCGATGAGGGATCGAGATATCCGCCGACTTCGGGCAAGTTGTCGGGCGGCAATTGCAACAAGGCGGCCAAGTCGGCTCGTGCCCGGACCAGTTGCTCCCGCAACACAGACACCTGGTTTTGCGCGCGTTCTGCTTCCACCTTGGCGAGATTGCCATCGAGGCGGCTGTCTTCGCCTGCCGCGACGCGCTTTCTGACTGCTGTTGCCGCATCCTGGATAAGCTTGAGCGTCCGCTCTTCCATTTGAATGCGCAGTTGCAGGCTAAGCACTTGCACGAAGCGCTGCTCCACTTCCGCGCGCAGTTGGCGCCGGGTTTCCGCGATTACCTCTTGCGTCGCGGCAAGAGACTGTTCCGCTGCGCTACGGCGTTTGCCTTGTTGTCCGGCTATCTCAAAAGTCTGCGCCAGCCCGACTGCCCACTCGCGGTTGCTCCGGGCGGGGTCGGCAGCTTGAGGAATAGTGCGCTTGCGCCACTCCGTGGCGAGTTGTGGATTGTTCCACAGTGGCGCACGGGCGTCGGTGAGCTCGCCCTGCGCCGCGGCAAGATTCGCCTGGGTAGCGCGCAATGCCGGGTTGGCGGCTTCGGCCTGTTGCCAGGCTTGATCGAGCGTTAAAGGCGCCGCTGCAACAGGTAATGCGACGGCACAGCACAACAATAAAAAGGATACGAGTAAGGGACACGCAGTCGCGCCTCTTCCGGCAAAGAAAAAAACCATGGGAATTCCTTCTCAAGCATGAGCATCCGGCGCACGTCGTGTACGCCGCTGGTTCCGACCGTAATCGGAGTATTACGCTTGAGAAGAAAGTTTGGGAGGGCGGAATTGGCGCTGTGCGATGCCCAGCGGGAGAAAAAACGATTCGTTTAAAAAGAGTGCCGCTACTGTAGGGACAGCGAACGATAGCGATTCAGACACCTGCCCCTGAAAATGATTCACCGCGTGGCAGCCGTGATTGCATGTTTGTTCCGTTTGACGCGAATCCGCTGGGCCGCCGCTCATAGCATCGGAGACATTGCTCATCACCGCAGCATGTTCCTCGGTAACCCAGTCGGCCAATGCCTCGCTACCAAAGCTCCACGCCAGCATATTGGCCAGGAAGATGGTCAGTAAAAACGAAACAAAGCGTTGCCGGGTACAGAGCATGATTTTATGTTACCACAAGGCCCCGACGAAAGTCTTTAGGCATTCAAGCATCCTCTGCCTGTCACTTCACCACCTGCGTGCACATTGCAAGAGGGAAGTTCTTAGAAAAAAGGCAGCCTTGCGGCTGCCAAGATCGGGGAGAGCAGCCATCGCTACCCGCTAGCAACACGGGTTCGCAACGGCAAAAAATCCTTAGGCTGCGTGCGGGTGCGCGCCGTAGCGGTCGGCTGCCGATTCGACCTTGCTTGCCGGCGTGGCGGCCAGCTGTTTTTTCTGTAAGCTATTTTTCACTTCGGCGCGATACACCGTCTGAATCAACTCCGATGCGAATGCCCGTGCTTGAGTCGGGCTCAGAAACATTACTGCTTTTTGCTCGCCTGAAAATTCGATCTTCAAGCAATCGCCATCTTCGCAAGCATATAAGGAAACATCGAATTTCAAATCTTGAGTCGCTTGTGTCATGTCGTCTCCCACTCTGTTGTACGTTTCATAGAAACCTACGCAAAGTAGAGCAGCTTCCATGCCATATGCGCCATTAAATATAATGCACTGATAAGTAAGTAATTTTTTAATAATTATGGGCTGAGCGACAAGGCATGGCGTTCGATTTTCGGCACCCGCGTCAGTTTTCTCGCCGGAATAGGCTATAAGCGCTTCTGCAAAACCGTTTTGATTTCACTATCGGAGAGCACGATGGGATTGGTCTGCATGCTGGAGCCGCGGCAATGGGCCACGATATGATCGAGGCCGGCCTCGGTCACGCCATAGGCGGACAAGCGCGGCAGTTTCAACTGCTCGCTCCATTGCGTGAGCGTATGCACGAGAAATACGCGCGCGCCGACTTCCTCCACATGGGTGCGTTTACGGAAAATCCGGCCCGCTTGCGCATACTTGGCGAGCGCGGGATGATCCGGGGCACGCGCTTCCAGCGCATCGATATTCATGCGCGTGGCTTCCGCCACCAGCGTGCCGCATGCCACGCCATGCGGAATCGGGAAAAATGCCCCTAAAGGCGCGGCCAGGCCATGCACCGATCCCAAGCCCACTTGCGCCAGCGTGATACCCGAGAGCATGGCCGCATAAGCCATCTGCGAGCGCGCTAGCGCTTGATCGCCCTGCCCTTCGAACCAGGGAATCAAACTGTCGCGCACCGCCGCGAGCCCGCTCAGCGCGAGCGCATCGGTCAAGGCATTGGCGCGGGCCGAAACATAAGATTCGAGCAATTGGGTCAGCGCGTCCATGCCGTTGGCCGCGATCAATGCCGGGGGACAAGTATCGAGCAGATCGGGATCGACCACCGCATGGCGCGGCACCAGCTTCTCATCGCGAAAAGATTTTTTATAGCCGTCCTTGCCATGCACCGAAAGCACCGCATTTTTGGTCGCTTCCGAGCCGGTACCGGCCGTAGTCGGCACGGCGATGAACGGCGTGGCCGGGCCGCGATAAGGCAGCTCCGGCCCCACGCCTTCCAGATGATCCAGTACCGAATTGCCCGGCTTAAGCAGCCCCGCGATCGCTTTCGCCGCATCGAGCACGCTGCCGCCACCGATGCCGATGACCACATCGATCTCCGCGCCTTGGAATTGCCTAACCGCATCGTCCACCAGCCGCGGTGACGGTTCGCCCTCGACTTGCATGGCTTCCCATGTCACGCCTTGCCGGCGCATGCCCGCCAGCAATTTTTCCCAATGGCGCGATGCACGCAGCGATTGACCTCCCGTGACCAATAACGCGCGCCGCCCGTAAGACGCGGCCAATGCGGGCAGTTTCGCCAACGCACCGGAACCGAACTCGATCTTGGGCAATGATGAAATGGAAAAGGGCGCAAAACTCATGTGTGTGGATGCTCCAGAATAATCGCGGCGCAGACGCCCGCGCCTACGCCATCGGCGAAGAAAGATTTTATCATTTGCGATAGGACTAAAAGAGGGAAGTCGAAGCAGCGCTGGGAGGCTGCGGTTTCTCGGAAAGCGCTTCTATCAAATCGAAGTTTTTTGATTTCATGGCCAGTTCCAATGGCGTGATGCCGGAAGCTGACCGTTGCCGCGTATCCGCGCCGCGCTGCACCAGCAGGCGCACCATCGCCACATGGCCATTGGCACATGCCTTGTGCAAGGGTGTCCAGCCCTCATGCTCGCTGGCATTCACTATCGCACCTCTGTCGATAAGCATGCGCGCGATCCCCACATGTCCCCGGCTGGCGGCCTGTAGGAGCGGCGTCCATCCATAATCGGTTTCCGCATTGACGTTACCGCCACGGTCGATGATAAATTTCACCGCGCGCTCATAGCCACTCAGCGCCGCCCAGTGAATCGGCTCATAACCCCGATTGGCCTTGGCGCGCACATTGGCGCCGCGCGCCAGCAGCATCATCGCTGTTTCCTCGTGGCCATTGAACAGCGCCACCATTAGCGGCGTCCATTCGTCGCTACGCCGGATATCGACTCCCATCCCAGCGCGCACGAAGTCGAAGGCCAGATTGGTCTCCCCTTGTTCCACCGCCTTGAATAGGGTTTCCGGAGTGAAAGGGCGGCCCCTTTCCTGCATGCGCGCGATAAAAGCGGCGCTCTCCACCTCGCTCATATCGCGCTCCATGGCCCAAGGATCTTCCGGTTCGATAGCGAGGTGCCGGTATTTCTCATGCAGCATGCTGAGCGCGAGAATCTCCTGTATCACTTCCGGCGGAAACCCTTGACGGTTCTCATGATCGGCGACCAGCAACTCGGCAAACATATCGTCCATGCCATCGCTACCCCAAGCACTTGAAATCTTATCTAAAATGCCAGGATAAAATTTCCTTAAGC
>DAIAMA010000125.1 GCA_027438535.1 bacterium | reverse complement strand
AGTTCGTGGTCTGCACGATGCGCGAGATCTCTTGCGTCAGCTGATCCACCTCCAGCTGCAATTGAGAGCGATTGGTATTGCTGATCGAGCCGTTGGCCGACTGCACGGCAAGCTCGCGAATCCGTTGTTCGTTCGAGGCGATCGAAGCCAGCGCGCCTTCCGCCGTTTGGCCCAGTGAAATGCCGTCGTTGGCATTGCGTACCGCTTGGGTATTCCCGCGGATCTGGGAAGTAAAACCTTCCGCCACCGCCAGACCGGCTGCATCGTCCTTCGCGCTGTTCACCCGCAGGCCCGAAGACAGGCGTTGCAGAGTCGTTTGCAGGGAACTCTGATTACGGCTCAGATTGAGTTGCGCGACCAGGGATGCCACATTGGTATTTACGATTAGTGCCATTTTTATTACTCCTTCACAAGAATGACGCGTTTCCGCGAACCACGGCTAGACTATTTCATCCTTTGCCGTCGTCCTTCCTGTTATCGTCTTGTAAGACACTGACTTTAGAGAAAATGGCGCAAAATAAGGCATACTCAAGCCCAGAGGGAAGGTAATAACCTCATGAATTGATTTATTTTTACGCGCCCGGAGCGCGCTGATCGCAAGCCATGCGAGTAAGCGCCAGTTGCATTTGATCGAATACGGATTCCCACGATCCGCGTTGCGCTTGCCGAAATAATTTTAGCGTGGGATACCATGCCGAAGCCGATCGATTCAAACCCCAGCGCCAATCCGGCGCGAACGGTAACAGCACCCAAGCGGGCTTGCCCATCGCCCCCGCCAAATGCGCTACCGCCGTATCCACCGTGATCACCAAATCGAGTTGCGCGATGGCCGCCGCGGTATCGGCAAAATCGTCGAGCCGCGGCGCGAGATTCGCTATAAGCGCCCCCGCCTCTTCCAGCGCCGCCTCCGCCGGACCTTTTTGCAGACTATAAAAATGGACTCCGGGGATTTCCAGTAAAGCCTTGAACGGAGCGATTCCGATAGAACGGTGGCGATCGTTTTGATGCGAGGGCAAGCCCGCCCAAACCAAGCCGGCCTTAAGCCCTTGACCGCCGATGGCTTGCGCCATACGCCCGGTGCGCCGCGTATCGGCATAAAGATAAGGCGTATCCGTGCCTAATGCCCCATTCACTCTCAATACATGCGGCAAGCTCATGAGCGCACAGTGGTAATCATGGGGCGGCATGGCGGCTGTTTCGGCGATCACCGTATCCGCCCAGCCGGCCTTGATCAGGGAATGCGACAGCAATGCCACGAGCGCGGGCTGGCAAGACAACACCAGCCGCCCGACACGCTGTTTCGCTTGGCGCAAAAAGCGCACGAATTGCAAGGTATCGCCAAAGCCCTGCTCGCTATGCACCAGCAGGGTCTTGCCCGGCTCGGCCGAGCCTTGCCAGGGCGACGTGCCGCACGCCGGCCGTGGCCGCGCACCGGCCTCGAATCCCCACTCATAGGCCTCGAAACCCGCCGCATAGTCGCCGCGCAGCAACAGCGCCAAGGCGCGATTCCAATGCGCCTGGCCAAAATTGGGGCGTAACAACGTGGCGGTGTCATAGCACTGCAATGCCGCATCCACCGCGCCCAGCGCCTGCATGGCGATACCGAGATTGTTATAGGCCTGCGCATTGGCCGGATCGTGCAGCAGCGCTTGCCGAAACGCGTGCTCCGCCTCTTGCAGACGATCCTGCTGCGTCAGCACATTGCCCAAATTGTTGTACGCTTCGCTATACGCCGGATCGAGCCGCACCGCCTCGCGCAACTGCGGCTCCGCTTCCTCCAAGCGCCCCAGCGCTTTGAGCGCCACCCCCAAGTTATTGCGCGCCGAGGCATGCCCGGGCTCCAATTCCACCGCATAACGCAGCGCGGCTTGCGCCGCCGCGTGTTGCCCGCGCTGAAACAAAGCATTGCCGAGGTGAAAATGCGCCGGGAAATAATCGGGTTTAAGCTGCAGCGCGCGCTGATAATGGGCAATGGCTTCTTCCCATTGCCCCATGCCTTGCAGCAGCTGCCCAAGATTGTCCGCCACTTCGCTCCAATCCGGCCGCCAGTCCAAAGCCCGGCGATAGGCGCGCAAGGCTTCGGGCAAGATGCCAAGCTTCTGACAACATTGCCCGAACGCTTGCCACGTTTCGGCATCTTCATTCCCGCCATTGAGCGCACGCTCCAGATAGCGCGTGGCCGTTGCGCAATCGCCGCGCGCCTGGGCCGCCATACCCAATGACTTGAGCAATACCGGATGATCCGGCCACGTCTCTTGCGCCAATAGCAGCGGCGCTTGCGCTGCCTCCGCCTGACCCTGTTCCAGTAATATTTCGCCTAACAGCAAATTCGCTTCCGCATGCTGAGGCACACTGCGCAGCAAGGCGTCCAGCTCGTATCGCGCCTGCCCCGCCTGGCCCGCCCGCCTGGCCGCGCGCGCGCGCTGCAAGGACACCAGCAGCGCTTGCGAGTAAGTCAAAGCCCTTGCCTCCAGGCCACCCGCCAGGACGCGCGGCCATACCGCGGCTTGGCGCAACCCGGCGCATAAGCGCGCGAACGGCGCATCCCACTCGCCGGGTTTTTCCTGCCGGTATAAACGCATGTTCGAATACCAGGGACTATCGTCGCGCGCCGATAACCAGCGCCAATCCGGCGCATCCGAGAGCAAAACCCACACCGGTTTACCCAAGGCACCGGCCAGATGCGCCACCGAGGTATCCACGGTCACCACCAAATCCAGCGCGCAAATCGCCGCGGCGGTATCGGCAAAATCGTTCAATTCATCGTGCAAGTCCTTGAGCGGATCAGCCCATGGCTGCGCGGCGAATTGCGCCGCGGGCACACCTTTTTGCAGGCTGTAAACCGAGATCCCGGGAATTGCCGCGAGTGCGGCGAATTGCGCAATCGGACACAAGCGATTGGGGTTGTCTTCATGCGCTAATTTGCCGCTCCACACCACGCCGATCTTGAAATCCGGGTCGATTGCCAAACGCGCTTGCCAGCGTTCGAGTTGCCAGGGCTCGGCCTGGAGATAGGGCGTGGTATTAGGCAAAGTGTCCCAGTCCGTGCCCATGATGCGCGGCAAGCTCATCAGCATCGCATGCACGTCAAACTCGCCGGGGATGGCAAAATTAGGCGTGCGCTCCACCAATACATCGATAGCGCCGCATTGCTTCAATAAACGCCGCAATCCTGCTTGGCATTCGAACAGGACGCGCGCGCCTCGTGCCTTAAGCAAAGGCAAATAGCGCAGGAATTGGAACGTGTCGCCGAAGCCTTGCTCGGCCTGGATGAGTATCGTTTTCCCCACCAAGGAATTGCCATCCCATGCCGGCTGAGCGTGCACCACCGGAGCGCGGCCGCGGATACGAAAGCGCCATTCGTATTCGCGCCAGCCCTCCTCCAGGCGTCCTTGCTGCAAGAGTACGATGCCCAGATTGAAATGCGCATCGGCATGTGATGGATCGAGCGCCAAGGCCTGGCGTAAGCAAGTTTCTGCTGCTTCCAAATGCGACTGCTTGCGTAGCGTAGCGCCCAGGCTGCATAGGATACCGGGATGATTCGGCTGGCATTGCGCGGCGCGCGTAAAGTGTGCCGCCGCATCCGCATAGCGGCATTGCCAAAACCGTAGATTGCCTAAGCCATATTCGGCCTCGGCCAATCGCGGCTCGAGCGCGCATACGCGCAAATAGTGCACCTCGGCTTCCGCGTAGCGCTGCTGTTCCACCAGTAACGCGGCCAGCGCCAGTAGCGCACCGGTGTGCTGCTTATCGATAGCCAGTGCCGCTTGATAGCATTGCACCGCTTCCGGCACCGCGCCATTTTCCTGATAAGCGACACCCATGTGGAAATAGCCGTCCACATGCCGCGGATGCAAAGCGATCAACCGCCCGAAGCGCGCAATCGCTCGATTCCATGCGCCCGATTGCAAATACAGGGTGCCGAGTAAAAACAACGCATCGGCCGCTTCCGGCTGTGCGTCGAGGATAGCCAGGTAAAGTCCTTCGGCAACGCTTAGGTCGCCGTGCAAATGCTGCTTAGCCGCCTCCTCCAACAAATGGTGCGCGCGATCGGGCAGCGCGGCGGCGAGGCCGGCATTGCCGGCTCCGGCCGGCATGCGAATATGTAGTGACATAAGATGCTGTGCCCGCTTATCGAATGAATGCTGAATATCGCCTATCCCGGCCCGGCCGGGAACTGGTTTACGCCAAGCAGCAAACGCTATATCGGCTATCGCTTGGAATTATTAAGCGGCATGGGATGTCGGCCGTACTGTCCGGGCTAGCAGCGCCGTTTTATCCAGCGCCGCCAGCGCCCGTTCGATCACCGCGGCGGCATTGCGCCCGGCTTGTGCTGTCGCTTCGACGATCAGCCGCGCGCTGGCGCATAAGCGCAGGGCGCTCACCGGCACGCCGTCGCGGCTGCCGCAAGCCACCGGTTGCCCCAATTGGAAGCGCAGTGGTGCGAGATGCGCCCTCGAACCAACTTGGCCTGCAAGCCCCCCTTGCAGCAGCCGATACACTTGTACCGTTTCTTCCCGGCTTAAGGGGACCTTTCCGCCATGGCTTGCGGGGCGATACAGTAAAAAGGGGAAAACAGTTTGAATATGGTCCCAACTCGTCGCCTCGACCAGAGGGCGGCGATCGAGCGGCGGTACGGGCAGTAGCTCAAAACTCGGATCGTTCCGAAGGTGGCTT
>DAIAMA010000124.1 GCA_027438535.1 bacterium | reverse complement strand
GCGCCGCCCTTTGAGCGGAGATGAGCGCGCTATCCTCGAACGCATCCTGACGTATGGCCCGCAAGCGGCGCAGGGCGATACGCGCGGCCATCTGGTGCTGGTGACGCCGCGCATCGGCACGATTTCACCGTGGTCCACCAAGGCCACCAATATCGCCGTGCAGTGCGGTTTGGAGGCGGTGGCGCGCATCGAGCGCGGCGTGGCTTGGTATTTGCGCAAAGCCGGCTGGGTGCCTTTGACGCGGGACGAGGAGCGCGCGCTGTTGCCGCTGATCCACGATCGCATGACCGAGACCGTGCTCACCGATATGGAGGGCGTGAGCAAGCTGTTCGACCATCATGCGCCGGATACCCTCACCAGCGTGGATATTCTCGGGGGCGGGCGCGACGCCTTGGCCGCCGCGAACCGCGATCTGGGGCTGGCGCTGTCGCCGGATGAAATCGATTACCTGGTGGAAAACTTTATCCGTCTTAAGCGCAATCCCAGCGATGTCGAATTGATGATGTTCGCCCAGGCCAACTCCGAGCATTGCCGCCACAAAATTTTCAACGCCGATTGGGTGATCGACGGTAGGCCGGGATTATTGCGGCAATATCTGGCTACGCACGCTGCATCTCGATACCCCGATGCTCTACCCGCCCCATGGCTGGCTGCTGGAGCGGCCGCTGGTGGCGAAGCTGTTGCCGCCGCGCCCGCTCAACAGCCATAAGGCGCTGTTCGGCAGCGCCGGCGTGCTCGGCGGCGCGCCCGGCATGGCGGGCGCGGCACTGCTGGCGGCACGTGCCGCGCTCAAGCTCGGCGCGGGCCGTGTCTATGTGGGCTTGATCGACGATGCCGCGCCCGCGTCGATACCCGGCAACCGGAACTCATGCTGCGCAGCGCGCAAGAGATAATCGAGCTGCCGCATCTGGCCTGCCTCGTGCTCGGCCCCGGCATGGGCCAGTCCGCGCACGCGGCGCAATACCTGGCGCGTGCCATCGAAACCGATGTTCCCTTGGTGTTGGATGCCGATGCGCTCAATCTGCTGGCGCAAGATGCGGCATTGCAAGACCAGGTGGCCAAACGCAAAACCCGCACCCTGCTCACGCCGCATCCGGCGGAAGCGGCGCGCTTGATCGGCTGTGCCACGGACGATGTACGCTATCAGCGCGTGGACGTGGCGACGATGCTCGCCGCCCGCCTCAATAGCTTTGTCGTGTTAAAAGGCGTGGGCAGCGTGTGCGCCCAGCCCAATGGCACGTGGTACCTGAACGCCAGCGGCAATCCCGGCTTGGCCAGCGCCGGCACCGGCGATGTGCTGGCGGGCATGCCGGGCGCCTTGCTCGCGCAAGGCTTGAGCGCGCGCGACGCTCTTCTGCTCGCCGTATTCCTGCACGGCGCGGCGGCGGATGACCTGGCGGCGCGCGGCATCGGCCCGGTGGGGATGACGGCGTCGGAAGTCATCGATGCGGCGCGCGGGCTATTGAACCAGTGGGTGTACGGCTAAGGAACAATCTTTTCGCATTTCATCCCCACAATAATTTCGCGCCGATCACGATCGTCACGATCTCGAATGCGCGCTTGATCCAGCGATTGCCTTTCTTGAGCGCATAGTGGCTGCCGATATAACCGCCGATGAGCGAACCCGCCAATAGCGCCGGCATCCAGTCCCACGCGATTTTCCCGATCAGGCCGAGCACCAGCGCGCCGGTACCGTTCCACAGCAATCCGCACAGCACCAGCGTATAAGCCACCGCGCGCTTGTAATCCAAGCCGAAGCGGTGAATCAGCCACATGGTGAGAAACAAGCCGGTGCCGGAAGCGATCGAACCGTTCAGCACGCCGATAATGAAGAGCCCGATGACACCGCCGACCAGGGCGCGGCCTTCGCGGTTTTTCGGTACGTGCTCTATCCCCAGCTTCGGCTTGAGCAGGGAATAGATGCCCAGCCCCATTGTCAGCGCGCCGAGCGCGACGGTTGCCCAACGTTCCGGGACGTAGAGGATAAAGCTCGCGCCCAGGATCACGCCGGGCAAGCCCGCGCCCAAAATAATCAGCGCGAAACGCCGTTCGAGATGGCGCTCTTTTCCATGCCGCAGCGTCGCGCCCAAACCCAAGGCCACGCTCGCGACCTTGTGCGTCGCGAGGGCGACGCCGAACGGCAGCCCCAGGAATATCAGCAAAGGAAATTGAACCAGCCCGGCACCGCCACCGGACAAAGCGGAGAAGGCGTTTGCCAGGAGCGAAGCGGCGAATAAAACGAATTGGTCGATCAGGGACACGGCGCGTACCGGATGCGCTATTTCTTCTCCGGCTCGGGAAGCGGCGCCGGCGCTTCGCTACCCGAAAGCGTGGAAAAGTCTTCCCAGCTCACTTCCTCGATTTGATACGAGCGGTGTTGGAAATAATTGTCGTCGTCATCCGTATCGAGCGCCGCCGCGATTGGCGCCGATGCGGCTTCTGCCGCCTGCTCTTCCAGCGCATCCCCCGGCATCGTCTCCGGATCGGCATAGCGCACTTCCGGCACTTGGCTGGACTTGGGCGGTAGCGGAAAGCGCCAAAAAATCCGCGCTACCTCTATCCCGGTATGTACGCGAATAAAGCGTCTGATCGGCTGCTCGATAATGTAGGAAAAACGCAGTTTTTTATGCGGCGGGGTTTCTACCAACAGCACCATGCTGTCATCAGGCAAGGTGGTCGCGCGCATGCGGCAACGAATCTGATAGCGCGCCAAATATTCCTGCGCGGCTTTTGCCACCGCCGCTTCTTGCGCCGCACACCGCTTTTCGCGCCGCTTACCGGCGAGCAGCACGCTCGCCGCGGCAAGAATCGCGGCAACGGCAATGGCCATTGCGATCACGGAAAGCATATCCATCAAAAATACAGTTTATTCCAAGGCGTCCTTGATGATCGAGCGCAGCAGCTTCTCCACATTCTTCAGCGCCGCCTTGGACGCGGGCGAGCCCACTGGCTCCGGCTTGCGGAAAGAAATATAGGTTTTCTTGGGTTCGTTCGGCAGTACATACACGGAAATGATATAGGGACAAAACACGATGTTGTGCGGATCGGCTTCCATCATCTCGCGCGACACCACCGCGCTGCAAAACTCGTACGACTCAGCATTGACGAAGACTTGCTTCGCATCGCCCATATCCTTGCCGGTGCGCGCCAGCATTTCGCCGATATGCGACGTATTGTTGATCACCAAACCCTTGCCGATGATGGCATCGGTAATGGCGCTCTTGACGGTCTCGAAATCCTGCTTCGAAGTATAGGTCACGCGATAATCGTTGGCCGCGAATGCGCTCACCGCGCAGCCCCAAACCATTAGTCCTAATATTGCCGATGTCCATTTGCGCATAACATGCTCCTTAAAAATAATCTGCTCGAAAACCGCTAGCGTATCAGAAACCCGGCGAAAATCCGGCGTTTTGCGCGGCACATGGTTATCTCACCAGCGACACGCTCTTGACCTGGGCATAGACCTGCAATCCGGGCCGCAAGCCCAGCTTGTGCGCCGATTTGCCGGTAATGCGCGCCAGCAGCGGAATGCCGCCCGGCAGTTCCAGCTTCACCAGCACTTGCGCCGCGCCGCGCGGCAGCAGTTCGCTCACCCGCCCTTCCAAAATATTCAGAATGCTGCTCTGTTCCGGGCGCACCAGACTAAGGCTGACATCCCGCGCCCGCAACAGCAGCCGCACCGGATATCCGAGCGCCGCGTCCATGCGGTTTACGCTGAGGCGCCCGCCGCTAAAATCGCAATAGCTCAGATGAAAGTCCGCATCGTGCTCGGCCACTCGCGCTTCGATCACCGTTCCGATTTCATCCAGATAGGCCAACGGTAAATCTTGCCGCCCGACCAACTCGCCTAGCGTGCCTTGCGCCACGACCGTGCCCGCTTCCATCAGCAGCAGGTAATCGGCAATGCGTAATACTTCGTCAATGGCGTGCGTGACATAGATCACCGGTATCGCGAGCATGGCATGCAGGCGTTCCAGATAAGGCAAAATCTCGGCCTTCGCGCCGGCATCGAGCGCGGCCAGCGGCTCGTCCAGCAACAGCAATCGCGGGCTTGCCAGCAAGGCACGCCCGATGGCGACGCGCTGTTTCTCGCCACCCGACAAATCCGCGATGCGGCGCGCGAGCAGCGGCCCGAGGCTCAGCCACTCGACGACTTCCTCCCAACGCATGCGCTGCATCTGTTGCGCCACGCGCGCCCAGCCGAAGCGCAGATTCCGCTCGACGTTCAGATGCTCAAATAGCCGCGCCTCCTGGAACACGTAGCCCAGTTCGCGGCGGTGGGTGGGAAGAAATACTCCCTTCCGCGTGTCCTGCCACACTTGCTCGTGCACCTTCAGCATCGCCTCGGGCGCCCGCTCCAGGCCGGCAACGCAGCGCAACAGCGTGGTCTTGCCGCAGCCCGACGGCCCGAACACACAGCTAATGCCGCGCGCGGGAAGGGTGAAGCGCGCCGCCAGCCGGAAGTTGCCCCGGGCGAGATGAAACTCGCCTTGCACCGCGCTCATGACGCTTTGCCGCCCCAGCGCCGGTTGAGCGTATACACACCGAGCAGAACCACAAACGAGAATGCGAGCATGAGCGCGGAGAGCCTATGCGCCTGGGAGAATTGCAGCGCCTCGACATGATCGTAGATAGCGATCGACACCACCCGTGTTCGATCCGGAATATTGCCGCCGATCATCAACACCACCCCGAATTCGCCGACGGTATGGGCGAAACCTAAA
>DAIAMA010000123.1 GCA_027438535.1 bacterium | reverse complement strand
GCGATCGGCCGGGTTTTCGCGGGGAAAATACGCTCGCTGCCGATATCGGCAAGGTAAGTGCCCTTGTTCAGCATTTGATACACGGCGTCTTTGATCCGGTAAAAATACAGGCCGCCACCCAGGCGCTTGCGCCGCCGCGCTTCTTGGGCCAGCATTTCGGCGCCGGCGACATCGATGAAGTTGATGCCGGATGCGATCAGGAGCACATGCTTGCAGCGCGGGTCGCGCTCATCGATTTCTTGCAGCGCCTGCTGCACATGATCCACCGCGCCGAAGAAAATCGAACCGTTCACGCGCACCATCTTGAGTTGCGGGCATTCCGCCGCATGCTGCGCATCGACATAGTGGTAACTGCCGGGATCCGCATCCGGCACGACGGCCTGCACGCTGGGACGCGAAGTGCGGTACAGGTAAAACAACAACGACAGCAGCACGCCGAAGAAGATGCCTTGTTCCAGGTTGATCAGGGTGCCGATCAGCGTCACCGACAGCACCACCGTTTCCATCCGGCTGGTTTTCCAGATCGATCCGATGTGATGGAAATCGATGAGTCCCCATGCCACCAAAAACAGAATGCCGGCCATCGCGGCATTCGGCAGGTAGGCGGCGAGCGGCGCCACCAGCAGCAGAATGATCACCAAAAAAAACGAGGCGAATACTGCGGCCAGCGGACTGCGGGCGCCCGATGCATAGTTCACGCCGCTGCGGTTGAAGGAGCCGCTCGAAGCATAGCTGGAGAAGAAGCTGCCGAGGACGTTCGAGAGGCCCTGACCGATGAACTCCTGGTTGCCGTCGATGCGCTGCTCGGATTTGACGGCGATGGCGCGCGAGATCGAGACCGCCTCGGTGAGGGCGAGCATGGTTACCACCAAGGCCGGAAAAATAGTCTGTTGAATCGCGCCGAAGGAAAAATCCGGATGCGAAAGCGGCGGCAGGCCCGATGGCAGCGCGCCCACGGTGTTGATGCCGGTAAGCGCGGTGCCGCCGAATAGCTGGTTTAACACCAGCGCCACCAGGCTGCCGATAATCATCGCGGCGATCATATAGGGGAACTGGGGGACGAAGCGTTTCGCGAGTATGCCGGATATCAGCGTCGCCACGGCGACGGCGGTGACATGGATATTGATATTGCCGAACTGGACGAACAATTGATGAATCGTCTCGAAAAACGGCGTACCGCGCGCGATGCTGATGCCGAAAAAATTGCGAATTTGGCTGGCGGCGATGAGTATCGCGGCGCCCGCGGTGAAGCCGATGACCACCGTGTGCGAGATAAAATTCACGAGCGCGCCCATGCGCGCCAGACCGAGCACGAGTTCGAACAGGCCGGTGAGAAACGTGAGCGTGAGCACCATCTGAATGAATTGCGGCGTGCCGGGCTCCGCGAAGTGGCTGACCGAGGCGAACACGGCGATTGAGATCGCGGTCGTCGGCCCGGACACCAAATGCCAGCTGGAGCCGAATAGGGCGGCGATGATCGCCGGCACCATGGCGGCATACAGGCCGTATTCCGGCGGCAGGCCGGCGATGGTGGCGAAGGCCACGCCTTGCGGCAGCACGATCAGCGAGCCGGAGAGACCGGCGAGCAAATCGGCGCGCAGCGAATGGCGATCGACGAGCGGCCACCAGCGTAAGAACGGCAGCAATTTATACAGCCACAAGGGGCAGGCAAGCGGTGGTGTTTGCATGGAATCCTAATAATTGCTTGTTATTTTTGCGCGGCCGCGGCGACCTTCAAGCAGCGTGCAATTATCTAGTATTTATAGGACTTGTTCAAATTTAGGGCGTCTATTTTCCACGCCCATGGCATAAAGCGAGGCGATATTCATTGAATATCCCATTCGGGGTGGTCGAATTTTCGCGCGGATAGTGCGCGTAACGCCGCGTGCCTGCTTGCGGCAAGCGGGCGGGGCGTCTAAAATAGCCTGCAATGTCGCGCTAAGCGGTTCAATCATAATTAAAAGCGCGTCCTGTCCGGTTTATAAACCACCAAGATAGAGTGAGGAAAATGAAGAAATACGCTATAGCCAGTCTGGTTTTGCTGGCTGCTGCAAGCGGCGCCGCATTCGGCGCGGGCAATGCGGCGGCAGGCAAGGAAAAAAACTCCATGTGCGCCGGTTGTCACGGCATTCCCGGTTACCGCACGGTATATCCCGAAACGTACCAAGTTCCGAAAATAGGCGGCCAGCATGCGCAATATATCGTGGACGCGCTCAAGGAATATCAAACGGGCGATCGCAAGCTTCCCACCATGCGCGCGATTGCCAAGGGTTTGAGCGAACAGGATATGGAAGACCTCGCGGCGTATTATGCCGACGGCCACTAAGGGATGGAGAAGATGAAAAAATATACGAGTATTGCGACGATGACTTTGGGCTTGGCGCTTTCCGCTCCGGCCTGGGCGCTGCACGGCGACGCCGAGGCGGCCAAGCAAATGGCGACGACGGTATGCGCCGCATGTCATGGCCCGGACGGCAACAGTACGGTGCCTAACTTTCCGCGGCTCGCGGGGCAAAACGAGGACTATTTGAGTATTACCCTCAAGCGCTATAAAACCAAGGAGCGCGTCAATGCCATCATGAACGCGCAAGCGGCGAATCTGTCCGACCGGGACATCGCCAACCTGGCTGCGTATTACGCCAGCCAGAAAGGCTTGTACGTCAAGCACTGATAATCGTTTGATTACGCAAAAGGCCCGAAGCCAAGCTCCGGGCCTTTTGTTTTTGGGCGCTTATTTCCGGCGCTTATGGTCGAGACAGGCGAGATAGACGGCCGCATCGAACGGCGTGTGATCGCGCTGCGCGCGCCAGATCATCTCGGCCAGACAATCCATGATTTCGTGTTGCGCGGCATGCGCGTCGCCGGTTTGCGCGCATAGCGCCGCATAGTGTTGCTGCATACCTGCCGGCTGGCCGATGGAAAGCTGTTCATTGATCGCGAGATGCATGCCGAGGTGCAGGAAGGGGTTGGTCGCGCCTTGTTCCGGCGCGTAATCCCGATCCTGGTATTGATCGGGCTTGGATAGCAGCGCGTGATATTCGGGATGCTGCAACACGACTTCCAGCACCATCGCCTCGATACCGGTGACGGGCTCCCGTGCTTGGTGCTTGCGCCAGGCTTCGAAGAATAGCCGGCGCGCCTCGTCCCGGCTTGGGTTAAACATCGGCCTGGAATAATCCGAGCACGGCCGAGTATTGAAACAATTCGTTTTCGCGATTCAGCGGGCCGATTTCGCCGTTGCCGTAGAAGCCGATCAGCGGCATGCCGGGATAGCGGCTCTTCACCAAATCCAAATCGCGGTCGACGCCGCCGTAGAAATACGGCCCGCGTCCCATGCACGGGAAAAACAAGCCGAAGTCCGGCGTTTCATCCATGCGTTTATCCAGGCGATCCAAGGTCAGGCGCATGTCGCGTTCCGCCGCCAGCGGTTGGCGCAGCGCCCAGAACAGGCGCTCGCCCGGCGTGAGGCGGGCCGATAGCGTGACGGAGCGGTCGTCGGCATTGGTGGAGATGATGGGCGTGAGGCGATAGCGGCCTTCCGAGATGGCGTTGCCGGGCTCGCCGAACACCACCCCGGCGAGAATCAAATGCAAGGGCAGATGATCTTGCTCGCGTATTTCCAGCGGCAATTCGCGCGCCAGGATGTTGAGCGCGGGTTGCGAAGTGAGCGAGATCACATCGTAGCCGCTGACTTGGGTGATTTCGAGCGGCACGGACAGTGCGCGGATACCTTGCGATACGCCGACATGGCCGTGCGCGCCGTGAATCAAGGTTTCACAGCGCCCTTGCCCCGAGACCTTCGCGCCGCACCAGACTTTGAACGGACCTTGGCCGGTGGCATCGCCCGATACGCCGCCGAAGCGCTGCCCCGGCGTTTTGATCCAAGCGTTGTTGATGGCATTCGGCGCGGCGAGCGAGAGCACCAGCGTATCGGGCGCGACATCGTGTGCCGGCGCGAGCGCGACCGCGCCGCCGAACACCATGGCCGCGGCGGCGGGCGAATCCAGCACCCAATCTTCTTCGGTGAAAATACCGGCAGCGGAACAGCCGATGACTTGCATGCAGTTCGCCGCTTTCGAGGCGGCGAGCAATGCCGGCTGCGGGTCGCGCGCGAACTCCGGCGTAAGAAACAGCAACACGCTGTTGGCATGCGTGAGGTGCGCCCGCTCCATCGCGGCGGCAACCGCCTGATGCGCGATGTCTTCGGTGGCGCGCAGGCCGCGTACGAGTGCCGTGGCAATGGTCATGGTGGCTTTCAACGGGCTAAAGCGTTTTGTCTCGATATTCGCACAAATCGCGGATGATGCACTCCGGGCAGTTCGGCTTGCGCGCCTTACAGGTGTAGCGCCCATGCAAGATCAGCCAGTGGTGCGCATCGTGCCGAAAGGATTCCGGTACGAATTTTAGCAGTTTCCGCTCTACTTCAAGCGGGGTTTTACCCGGCGCGATTTTAGTCCGGTTCGCCACGCGGAAGATGTGCGTATCGACCGCGATGGTGGGCTCGCCGAAGGCGGTATTCAACACCACGTTCGCGGTCTTGCGGCCCACGCCCGGCAAGCTCTCCAGCGCTTCGCGCGCGCGCGGCACTTCGCCGCCGTATTGTTCGACCAGAATTTTGCAGGTGGCGATGATGTGCTTGGCCTTACTGTGATACAGGCCGATACTCTGGATGTAACGCTCCAAGCCCTCTATACCCAGCTTATAGATCGCGGCGGGGGTATTGGCTTTCGGGAACAG